>JBIPLZ010000113.1:0-6988 GCA_044369395.1 Flavobacteriales bacterium
TCGGGTAGACAACACGTATATCCATCAGCTGATAAAGTCTTCTTACACGCTTCTCATTGACACGATACCCCATTAAACGAAGATGATGTGTCATTCTACGCACACCGTAAAATGGTTTATCAAAGAACTCCCGGTCAATGATATTCATCAACTGCATATTTAGTGCACTTTCTCCTCTTGGGTGATAATACAACCCTGAACGATGGATACCAAGTATCTCGCATTGTTCGCTTATGCTTAGGACTCTATGCTCCATGTCAATGGATTTTCGCTTCTGATGCAAACTCAGGCTTCGCCCAGACTTTTTTTTAAAAAGTCGTTTTCCACCTGAAGTCTTCCGATCTTCTTGTACAGTTTATCTTGCTCTTCTTCAAGCGCTGATTTCTCGTTGGATTCAGAAGCAGAACTAAAAACGCTCTCAGCATTATCCAAAAACTGCCGTTTCCATTGACTGATTTGATTCGGGTGAACCTCATACTTCGCTGCGATCTGCTGGATCGTCAACTTCTCTTGGATTGCTTCTATGGCAACTTTCGCCTTGAACTTGGCTGTAAACTTCCTTCTGGTGTTTTTCATGACAGGTAATTTAAACATTATTTATACTTAAATTTCTGTCCTAAAGTTTGGTAGCATTACACCGGGCGAAACGATTTGAGTTGAAAACTGAACATAATTTAGGATTAAAAATTATGCTCTGTGGTTTAGCGCTTCGCGCACACTAATAATTCCAAAAGAAAAAAAAGGAAAAAAAAGAAAGTGCTGACAGAGGGCACGGAATGAGGTAATGCAAGGTTTTTGGTAAAAAAATACTACCCGACTTTAAAGAATGAATTAGAAGAAAAACCAAGAAATGTTTTCTTATTAATGCATAGTAGGAAATGAGAGAAATGAAAGGGTGGAGATTATTTTATCAAAACCCGTAGGGCTTGACCTTGAATGGACGAATATAGATGCCCTACATTTGCTTTTATTTTTTATTCTAATTAATAATTGAAATTGTCTACTTTTAAAAAGTATATAAAGGTCAGTTTATTTTATTATTACTTTTCTAAAAGTCATAGAAATCCTCAAACTTCTTGTTATTTTCTGTCCTTTAAAAGAATCAGTTTTTCGCTGCGCTATACCGTGCGTCCAGAACTTTCTTGATTCACCTTTCATCACTACCAGACTGCCAGAATCTAATTTAACTTCAATTTTTCTTTTGTTACTTAGATTTATAAAATCCATAATACAAGATGAGCCTAGACTTATTGAAATTATTGTGTCTCCGAAGCATGGTACACAATCGACATGGTTTGCAATTCCTTGACCAGGAAGATATTCATTAATAATTAATTGATCGGGAATCACATCAATGAATCCATCTGAATTTAATTTTTTAGCAATTGTAAGTGCCCAAGATGGCAATGGACCAATAAACATTGATTTATCAATTGATCGTGCTTTGTAATCGTATTTAAAACCATAATGCTGAACACGTCTTTTTAGGTCGTTCAACCAAATTTCATTGTTGATACTTTCTAAAAATTGAGTCACTTCAACTTTACTTATATAATCAGGAATATATTGTAATCCTGTAATAAGTGATAAATCATTTAGATTACCGGAATTATCCAGATCATCATTGAATGATTGAGGATATGGATTGAATAAATCATACATATTTTAAAATTTTAATACTTCTATGTAAACTGTTTCACTGACTGGTGTATAATAACTATTCCTTTGATTATTGTACTTTATAGATACATTTTCAGAAAGTAACGTTTCAAACGGATTAATGAGGGTTTTGAATAAGTTATACTTGCGATTTTTCTCAATTTCTGTTGTGTTTTGATACAGTAAAAATTTAGGTGTATCTGGTTTGCTGTCAAATATTTTATTCATTTCATTAGCAATAGTTGAAACATCCAATGATGGACTGGCAAATAAATAACAAGTGTTAATAATAATTGAATTAATGTTATGTTGAGCCAACAAATTAATTGAACTTAAGTTTTTCACAAACTCCGTTGTTGTAAGGTTATCAATAGATCTGTGGGACAAAAATTCTTTAGCACAGTTTAACATTGAATCATAACAGTCAACACCTGAATAATAGAAATATCTATTATTCATAGAATTTGAATGAAAATAGTCTACTAATGCTATACCCGATGTACCAGGGCCACAACCAATATCAATAAAATGAATATTCCCTTTTCTCTGTGCCAAATTTAACAACCATTGACAACGCTCAAATAGATATAATGAAGAAAAAAAGTGTTTACGCATATTGAAGTAACAGTATAACTTCACCACATCTAAGGAACTTAGTGAACCGTATGGTTTATCAAAGTTTGCTTGACCAAATTGGATTATCTCGGAACGAATCTTATATTTATCAAAGCCTAATAGAACAGAATTCCATTTGGTTTGCGGGTGATTTTTTATATATGAAATGAATATATCTTGAAATAAAGACTCTGAGATAATTGATGGCGAGAAAATCTTATCAACAACGTCATGAAGTTCAATTTTGAATTCTAAAGAATTTATCTTTAAATTAAATTCCCCTAGAAAAGAATATTTTTTTTGTAACTCTTGATTTGTAAATAAAGAAATTAAGCCATCAATATGTTTATACTCGTTGTAGTATTCGTAGAGATCAGATAAAACATCATTGAAATAGTCCTCATTCTCATCATCAATTGCTTTAGATAGCTTCAATAAATACTGTTCGAATCGGCTTATATGGGATTGAGACTGTCGATATTCAAACTTATACTGAAACCAAGCTTGAAGACGATATTTTAATACGTTATCTTTTAGATTTGTAATGCAAGTTTGAACAAATTCTGGACGGTTTATTTTCTTAAAATAAAATGCAAGATTTGTTATTAAGAATTGAATTCCATTCTTTTCTGATCCATTGCGACGATTTGAATGAACATGCTTTAATAAATCAATACAATTCGTAGTCGTTTTATTGTCTAGTTCTAACTGACTAAATACTAATTTTACTTCGTTAATGTTATTAGCGAAATAATTATCAATTTCATATAAATCTTTCTTTAATATTGAAGATGTGAATTCAGAAAATGTCATTTAAGTTCACTATTTTTTTTAGCTAATTCTATTCTCAAAGTAAGTTCACGTTCTTCAACCAATCGATCTTTAACCTTTTCGATAAGTTCGGATTTCGAAAAATAAGCGATTCGTTCAAAATTCTTTCTATTTTCCATAATGTCACCAATACTTGTGAATTTTGGTATTAATCCGATTTTATAACAAAGCAAACCAAATTCAGATATTATTGGTATCTCCTTTTGGAGGTTATTTAATTGAGGAATTATCTCATCTCTTATTGAATCCTTTAAGATAAATGAATAATAATTTATTCCATACAGTTTAATAATCTTGTTATGATAATTTTCATTTAACACTAAATCTGTCTTTCTTATAGTATCAACCATTGAATTCTCAATGTAATTGTTTTCCATTGGTTGACTAAAGACCTGTGAATAAACTTTATCAATAATTAATTTATCAAAAGGGTTATTCAATTTGAACTTAATGGCGGGTTTAAATTGAATATCAAAGTGTTTGGGAAATTCAAAGCTAGAAAAGTCGATCCTATCTTCAGTATTTCTTAAATTACTATATCCGAAGAAAAAGTTCAAAGTTGAAAAAGCGTAATTGAGATAATCATTTTCCCTAAGGTTAATTAAATCAATCCTAGCCAATTCGGGACTTTGATGAGTCCCATATTCACGCAAGTAGGAAAATATGTAAAGTGCTAAACGATTTTTTGAAGATAAGCGTGTAATTAAATCGAATGTTTTCTTTCTTTCGAGACTTTTCCTTATTAAAACAAATATATTTTTCAAATCAGCCTCTTCAGACGGAAATGAATTGGTTTGAATACAAACCTTCTCAAATTCATCAATGTCAGAATCTGTAAAGTTATCATTAGAATGTAGCCGTTCAATCAACCAATGCAAAGCCGGCTTATTAGGCGGACAATTTTTATTAATTAAATATTTATAAAAATCGGTTGGATTTAAGTCATCTATAATGTTTGGTGGTAATTCTATTGATAGTGCATTGAGAACACATATTGCGTGGTCTGATACAGATTTAAATGAACTAGTTTTTTTGACGATTAATTGATTATAATTTTTGGCGCCTGCATACAATCCCAGAATTTTGTCAAACCGATTAATCTTTTCATCTATATTATACTCTGATACTGCAGATGAAGGTTCATACAAAATTTGTTTAAAATTATCTCTTGTACTTATTTCTATAAGCTCTTCTGGAATAAATCCTGAATCACGTAAATTTGCGTCGTCAATTAATTTTTCTTTTGTGATTGTATCATTTACAAAAATTTTAATTATTCGACTGATAGGGATTATTCCTCTGTAATGGCCATAGTTGTCGAACTGATCAAGAAATAAATGGTCGACTGCTTCACTATCAATTTCGATTAATACAAAATCTGAGGAGAAATTTATGTATCCGTTAGATAAGAGCATGGAACCAACTAATTCTGTTTGTGTATCCGAAAATGCCCGCTGATTACTATATTGTGCTGGAAATATACAGCCTCTCGAGAAGTATTGAAGTACATTCGATTTATGTACCTCGATAAATAGTTTATTTGATAATCTGAATTTGTCTATTGGTTCAATTATTAGATTTTTTGTATCAACCAAATCAGATTGAATTGTATTTGTTGATTCATTATTTTCGTTCTCTAAATTATTTGAATCATCAAATCTTTGGCTAGAGTTAGCTGGGGCTGAATTAATAGAATCTATTTCAGGTTCTGAACTTTCTTTATTTATTCTATTGCTATTATTGTCAATAGAATCCTTATTATCTAAAGATGTAAAAGGTAATTCACTAGTTGACGTAATTTTTGATTTGCCTGATGCTTTTTTGTTTGTCATATTAATTCTTTTAAAACGGTAAGTCGTCGTCCTCGTCATACAAATTATTTGGCGCAGCATTTATGCTAGCTGTTTTTAATATATCGGGAATTTCATTACACATTATATATAATTTGGTTCGAGCTCTCGTTGCGCCAACATAATAGTGGTTTCGAGTAGCCCACATTTTTGTTGATCCATCTGCATTTGTTTCTTCAATCCAGAAGTCGCCTACTTTTCTTTTTCTTGGCTTGTACAATGCTCTTTCTGCATCATTAAAAAATGGTAAAATGACAATATCAAACTCAAGACCCTTGCAAGAGTCATAGGTGCAAATAAATGGAGTTTTCATATGGTCAAACATAATAGTTTCATCCGCGAAAGGCATTCCATTGTAGTAATAGGAAAATGATAAATTATTTGCTGCATCACGTTGACAAGAGAATTGATTTAATTCTAAAAACTTTTTAATGTCTAAAACTTGATTGCCATAATTAACTAGAATCCCTATATTACTAGAAGAGTTAGCAGTTATTATTTCCTTTATTTTATTTAGTTGGTTTTGATCATCAAGAGAATCAATAATTTCAGGTTTGTCTCCAGATTTTAATTCTTGGATGTTTATATTTTGAACTGATGCGTCATCAGGGACAAAACTTCTTGCTAAATCAAAAATTTCCTTTGTATTTCGAAAGTTTGATGAGAGCGGTTGTAAATCAGTGTGACTTTGATTATTAAGTAAATCCAAAATAGTAGATAATGCTTCATCTGGAGGAAAATTACTCTGTAAATCTTGGGCATTATCGGCACCACAAGTTATTTTTGGAGCTAGCAAAAATGCATTCGCAAAAACAGCAGGTGTTAAATCCTGCCCCTCATCAAAGAACACTTCAGTGAATAAATTTGATGATACAGAAAATCTATCTTTTATTTCTGATTCATTAAGTGTTGGATCAAACCATCGGCCACCTTGAGCAAACCATTTATAAAATGAAATGACTTTGTTATTAATTATATTATTAATAGTGTCCTCATCCAAAGAACCAAATAACTCCTCTGACTTATTACGTAAAATTCCTTTAATGGAGGCTAATAGAGTTCGATTATAAGTAAATAATAAAGCATTTTCTTTATTTTTAATAGGTCTAAGAAATCTGTACAATGTAACAGTTGTTTTACCGCTTCCCGGTCCACCAGTTATAATTAATGAATCATCATAAAAGTCAATAGCCAAAAGTTGAGCATCAGTTAGTTTTTGAGGTAAACGAAAAATAAAATCAGGCATAAAAATCAGATTTGATGACAATAAGACTAAGGTACAAAAAAATGGTTATTTGATATGCTTTGATGTATGCGAATTAAATTGATCGATAAATTATAAATACAGCAATTGTAGCTGTAATTAGTGATTAAATCTTTTCAACAACTTAAAAAAGTAGTTAACAATAAACTTTAATATTATAAACTATCCACCAAACCGCTCCCTATGGATGCCAAGACACCACTGCCAAAGATTGAAAAACATAGTCTGACGATTGGAGCCTTCAGGCAACGAAAGAGACTGTGAATGGATATAACGCGCATGGCGATAAAACTCCTCCTTGGGCATTGAGGAAAGAATGGACTTGATGACTGCTGGATTGATGTGATACATGACCTTTTGGAAAAAAACGGGGAATGTATTCACAGCACCAGTAGGAAGTCACTTTCACAAGAACTAAAGAAGTGTTATTCTGCTCAAAATCTTCAATCCAATACCCATAAACTAAAAAAGGGAAAACAGCCATGAGCCAGCGTTGGAAAAAACGAAAGGAAGCCATGTAGCACGACGGAATGGCTGACTGAAGTGTGGGCGCGAGCCGACAATGTCTTTGTGTGCAGTGTGAAAAAGCTACTGAATGGAACGAAAACGGAGGGGATCCAGCGTTAGCGGACACACCGTAGGAGAAGTGAGAGAAGTTGCTTTTAGCACGTGGTTTCAAAAACTGTGACAGAACCGCAGCTGAGGCGCTTTAGCAGGCGAGCATAAACACAAGCAGCGGCAGACCCCTTGTTATTTACTGCGTAGCAAC
>JBIPLZ010000114.1:0-6974 GCA_044369395.1 Flavobacteriales bacterium
TGCAATCCGTAAGCAAGCGAACCGCGAAGCTCAATGCGTTTACTAAAATCGTTCGAGGTCACTCCTCCAAACTTTAATCGAACTCCTTCAATATCGTTCCAGCTTGCAAAGGTGTAATACTTCCCTAATTCAAGCCATTTGGAGTGGAGATAGCCTGTTGCAAGCATCTGCCCCAAGTATCTGAAATTAATTAGTCGAGGCACTTGTTTCAGCGAATCTACCATCGAATAAATATTTCGTTCTTTTTGTGTGAGCGAATCGGGTCGGATATTATTCCAGTAGGAATCGGTATGCTGTTCGGCGCTGTCCGAAACAACGATGTCTTGCCCCGTTTTAAATAATGAATCAGGAAGTGTTTTGTTGATTCTGAAGTTTTGATATCGTGTAGTTTTCCTGCCAAAAAATCCCTTGCCATTGGCTTTTTCGAATGGCGCAAAATCACCTACGGATTTTTCAAAGGTGAGCATCCATTGTTTCCCATCAACGCGCTCATATTCTTGGAATACATCAAACTGTTTTATGTAATTGATGTTGGCATTGTCGTTAAAGCGAATATTTACTTGTTTAACAGCAAATGTTGAGTCGTGAATAAACAAATTGCCTGTAAATGTTAGGTCTTGCTTTCGCTTGGGAAGAAAGAGTAGTTTATAGCAACGTTCGTTACCGATGTAAACACTATCGACCAAGTAATATTTGTAATAGCGAAGAAAATTATCGGTAACAGGACTCACAAAACTCTTGTTGAATATCAACAGAAAATTCTCGTAGATATTTACGTTTTGGTACATATCTCCTAAAAACTGCGACACACTCGCATTTTTAATTCCAGATATCTGACTGGCTTTGATTACTTCTTTTTTTCGACTGGGATCACTACTGTATGTAACTTCGGTAAATGTTTCGGTGAATGCAATGGGTAAATATGGTTTCCCATCTTCAGTTGTGTCGGCATAGTTAAACACAAAATCGAATGGTTTAAATAGCTTTCGTTTGGTAAAATCTTCTTTAAAATTATTAAGATCGAACTGGATTTTATTATAAACCTCAAATTGATACGTTTTAACGTTTTCGGGATTGTTATCTTTTTTATGAGCAACCACCTCGCGCATAATTCGGTGTGCCGGATTTTCACCAGGGCGAATAACAACTTCTTTGAGGGTATAATTATCGGGCTGTAATTCGATGTTTAGCTCGGTTGTTTTAAAACGCGAAATGCCAATTTTCTGACTTTTATACCCCATAAAGCTAACAAGCAGGGTGTCGGCTGCGCGTTGAGCTGATAAATCGTAGAAGCCATTTATATCACTTGATGTGCCAATGGTAGTTCCTTTAAAAACAAGGTTTACAAAAGGCATTGTTTCTTTGGAAGTCCCGTCTTTGATGGTTCCTTTAACTCGCGTAATTTGTCCTTGAAGCAAACCGCCAATAAAAAAAAATAAAAGAAATCCTTGTTTTTTAAGGAGCTGCAAAGTAGTGATGAGATTGAAAGAAATGAAGTAATGAAAACAAAAATAGCTTAATCATGAGCAAGCAACACACTTGCAAATTAAAAATTATTAATTGCTGTTCAGAAATAAAAAAACCCCGAAAACGGGGTTTAAATAAGGTGTGTAATAGAAAAGATTAATGCTTCTTTTCTGGGTTTTTGTACATCTGTACAATCCAATAACCAGTGAAGTAGGTCATCAATCCAATAAAAATTAAATTGACTGCATCGCCAATTGAGGGCATGAATTTGAACGTGAATTCAAAAAAGTCTTGAAGTGCGTAAGCCAGCGTATCCATGATTATGATAAATTTGTTGCGAAAATAATAATTTTCCGGACTCGAATCCCTTTTATCCGTGTTTATCAATTTTTTTAGATCTGCGCATTTCATAAATCTTATCATGTTACCATTGGTACTCATGGTGATGTGGGTATTTATATTGCCTAAACCGGAGATTATTAATACCGAAAACGCCTTTCCGCTTTTTCTTTATGTTTTTCAAATTGTTAGACAAAGCCGCATTGCACTGATTGTAATTTCATTGTTGTTTGTTGTTTTGCAAGCTTTTTTCCTCACCAATGTAATTAATAAGCAAGGCGTATTGCGCGATTCGTCTCATTTGCCAGCCTTGCTTTATGTTGTTCTAATGAGTTGCTTTCCTGAACAACTTAGTTTCAATCCTCTGTTGTTTGCAAACTTTTTTATAATCGTTTTTCTCAATTCAATTTTCAATTTTTATCGTTCCGATACAGCTGTTTTTGAAGTATTCAATGCAGGTGTTTTTATTGGATTGGCTTCTTTGTTTTACTGGCCTTGCCTATTTCTATTCCCCTTAACCATGGCTGCCTTGTTTGTTTTGCGCCCTTTTAACATGCGCGAGTGGGCGGTTAGCTTTTTAGGTGTTTTATTGCCTTTTGTTTTTTTTGGAGCTGTTTTGTATTGGCTTGATATGCTGAGTTTTAACAGTATCAAATCTATATTAGAACCTTTATATAGGGTTCAATTTAGCACCGCCTATAATGGAACATACATTATTTTAACTGCAATTCTTGCAATTATTCTAATTGCATCACTTTGGCGTTTTTCGCGCGATTTGAATAATTTTTCAAAGCTTAGAGCTCGTAAATTCCTAGCTATTATTGTTTGGTTTTTTCTTTTTGCAGCGCTTAGTTATTTGGTTGCTTCTAAAGATTCAATGATTGGCCTGTCATTTTTAGCTATTCCATTATCGGTCATCATTTCCAATTATTTTCTTTCATTAAAGAACCAATTGCTTGCAGAATTGGTTTTTCTGTTGTTGCTTGCCGCCGTTATTTATAATCAGGTTTTGTACTTTCTTCAGTTCAGTAATTTATAATTCAGCACATGATGTCTAAAATTAAAGTTGGTGTAGTTGTATTTCCCGGATCAAATTGTGATCAAGATATGGTTGACGCTTTGAGTCAATATGAGAATGTTGTGGTTCAGAAACTTTGGCATAAATCTCAGGATTTACAAGGGTCTCAATTGGTAATCCTTCCTGGCGGTTTCTCTTACGGAGATTATTTACGTTCGGGAGCTATTGCACGCTTTTCACCCATTATGAACGAGGTGATTTCTTTTGCTGGAAATGGAGGTTTTGTGTTTGGTGTGTGCAATGGATTCCAAATTTTATGCGAATCTCTTTTACTTCCAGGCGCTTTATTACATAATACATCTCATCGATTTATTTGTAAGAATGTACATATCATACCAGGAAGTTCAACGAATGCAATCACTAAGACGCTCAATCCTTCAATGGCCTTGAAGATTCCAATTGCTCACGGAGAAGGACGCTATACAACCGACCTCGATCAGTTAAAACGTTTGGAAGACAACGAACAAATTATTTTTCGGTATTGTAATGAAGATGGTCAGATGGGAGATGAATTTAATCCGAATGGATCAATGAACCATATTGCGGGTGTTTGCAATGACAAGAAAAATGTGTTTGGTATGATGCCACATCCCGAAAGAGCATCCGATTCACTTCTAGGAAATACCGATGGAAAGCTCATCATCAAAGGAATGATGCAGTCGGTGTTTGGTGAAGTAGTGGAAATCGAAAATCAGAATGTTTCGGTGTAATCGAGATCTTTTCCGAAAGTATCTTTTAGTTGCATCATGGAATATGTGGCTAATGCGATGCATATCATTCCAACAACAATAGCACTTCCAATAACACCAAATGGTTTTTCAAAAAAGTGAATTGAAGCTGAAATGGGAATAACCGAACCTCTCACAAAATTCGGAACCGTTGATGCAACTGTACTGCGGATATTTGTGCCAAATTGCTCGGCTGCAATTGACACAAATAAAGCCCAGTAGCCTGCGCATACACCTAACAAGAAGCAAATAAAATAAAAGAACGTTGCAGAATGCCCTGCTGCTCCCAATAGATAAACGAACAGCATACAAGTCGACAAGAACAAATAAAAGAGCACGACTTTTTTCCGACTTCTTAAAAACTGACTCAGAAGGCCACTTAGTAAATCGCCAACCGAAAGTCCAAGGTATGCATACATTACGGCGAGCCCATTCACCACTTTCCCTTGAATATTTAAAACCGATGGTTGAGCAAAGTCTTCGGCCATGGCAAATAAAACACCAGCGGCAAACCAAACAGGCAAACCCATAACAATGCAATGCATGTATTTGATGGCCGTTTCTCTATTTGAAAATAGTTTCAAGAACTGCCCTCTACCCATAGATTCAGCATGCATCTTTTTATACATTCCCGACTCCAGAGTCCCGATTCGTAATAAAAGAAGCAAAAGCCCTAAAAAGCCACCAACAATATAGGCAACTTGCCAATTCATGATATGCAATCCGGTTAAGGATGAAATTAAATCACGAATAACAACGCCTTCTCCACCAATAAATGCTGCAAGTACAGCACCCAGCGCACCGAACGTTACAATAATCATGGTTCCGTACCCTCTGTTTTCTTTGCTCATTACTTCCGAAACCAAGGTAATTCCAGCACCTAATTCACCAGCTAAGCCAATTCCGGCAATAAATCGAATGGCTGCATAGGATGGAATATCGGTCACAAATGCATTTAATACATTGGCTACAGAGTACAATAAAATAGAACCGAAAAGCACTTTCAAGCGCCCTTTCTTATCGCCTAAAATTCCCCACAAAATACCGCCTATTAGCATTCCACCCATTTGCCAGTTAAACAAGGAAACGCTTATTTGTTTTATTTCAGCAGGATTTGAAAATCCAAGAGCAATCAAACTTTCTTTTTTAACGACATTAAATAAAATCAAATCGTATATATCAACAAAATAACCCAAAGCGGCAACAACAATGAGCAATAACGTGTGTTTGGGGATTTTGGAACTCGGTTCTATCATTTATTTAATATTCGAAGAATCCATTGTAATGTATAAGAATAAACAGACTCATTATCAGGCTCATTATGAATTTCGTGGTACATGCCCGGCCAAGATTTATATTCGCTCATTAAGGAAGAACGCTTTGCAAATTCTGCTGATGCGGGTTCGGAAGTTATTTTATCATCCTCGCCATGCATAATCAACGTAGGAATTTTTAATTCGTTTGCATGTTGAAGAGCATACATGCCCGATGAATATAAATTCGTGAAAAAAGAGGCTGTGATACGGTCGTGAACGTATTTGTCTTTTTTATATGCCGCAACAACCGATTGGTCGTGCGAAAGATGCTCAACATTTAGTTTAGAAGATTGCGAAAATCCAGGATACAGATTTCGCATAATACTTGCCAGCTTTAATTGAATTGCTGGTGGATCAAATGCCAATCTTAACCAAGGGCCTGTTGCAATTACGCCTTTTATGGTACTCGGTTTTTTAAGTGCGTAATTCAATGCAACATTTCCACCCATACTATGTCCGTATAGAAAGATTGGCTTGAATTTGAATTGAAGATTGGCGCGATCTACCAATTCTTCTATGCCTTCGAGTAGCTGATTAAAATGGGTAATATGCCCTCTTTTTCCATCCGATTTTCCATGGCCACGTTGATCGAATGTTATAACTGCGATGTTGTTGGAAGTAAAAAACTCTGCCAATTTTCGGTACCTGCCACTGTGTTCGCCCATGCCGTGAACAAGCGCTATAACAGCAATAGGTTCTTCGAGGGGCGTCCAAACCTGTCCAAATAACTTCAGTTGTTCGGAACCGGTTCTCCAGTTAAAATTGGCGTGTTGCATGTACAAAATTGAATTGTAAAAATAGAAATGTTCTTTTATGAATTACCATAATTATGAAATACCTTTCAGCAATCCTTTCAGTAATCGCTTGCTTGTTTTATTGTTGAGGTTTTATTCCTTGAGTATGATACGATTTTTACTAAAAACTTTTCTCGGCACGATTTTAATCATTGCCCTTTTGTTTATTGGACTTCTCGCTTTTTCTACGTTTTCTGACTTTCAGCCCGAGCCCGAAAGTGTTAGTAACCAAGAAATAGAAGGAGTATCTTCCTTGAATTCGATTCCCGATACCTTGTCGTTGATGATTTGGAATATTGGATATTGTGGTCTTGGTTCGGAAATGGATTTTTTCAACGATGGGGGAAAATCAGTTCGGGCTTCCGATACACTTAGCGCTAAATACCTCAAAGCGGTTTCTCAATTTATGGGAAGTATGAAAGACAGCGTCGATGTGATGATGATTCAAGAGGTTGACCGTAATAGCAAACGCAGTTATTTTACAGATCAAATTCCAATTATTGCGAAAGAAATTCCCGGGTATTCTTGGAGTTTTGGATTGAATTACGATGTTAAATTTGTTCCTGTTCCCTTTGGTATTCCATATACTCCTTATGGAAAAACCTATGGTGGATTAGTAACATACAGCAAAATAAAACCGGCTCTTTCGTCTCGGGTGCAATTTCCTGGTGGTTTCGATTGGCCTACCAAACTATATATGTTAGATCGTTGTGCTTTAGAGATGCGCTACCCGCTCGCTAATGGCAAAGAATTGATTTTGGTGAATACGCACAACACAGCATACGACCAAACAGGTGAAATAAAGAAAGTAGAAATGGCATTCATTAAAAAACGTTATGAAGCTGAAGTTTCTAAAGGAAATAAGGTAATTATTGGTGGCGACTGGAATCAAGTGCCTCCTGGTTTTAATGCAAAACATTTCAGCAATTCCATAGCACCTGGTTACACTCCCCAATCCATATCCAAAGAAATGCTTCCCGCAAATTTCACAATCAGTTATGATTCAACATTTGCGACAAACCGAAGCAATGTTACCGAATACAAGCCTGGAAGCACTTACACAACGCTCATCGATTATTTTGTGAGTTCGCCTGGAATTGAAGTGCTGAATGTTCATGGAATGGATATGCAGTTTCGATATAGCGACCATCAGCCTGTTTTCATGAAAGTAGTGCTACACTAATTTAATCTTAACAAGAAAATGACTTTAAAACAACTATTACTTAAGCGTCTTTACCCGACCATCATGAAG
>JBIPLZ010000115.1:0-6933 GCA_044369395.1 Flavobacteriales bacterium
ACGGAGGAGTTAATAAGTATAAAACTAACCCACGGAAACCCTAAAATGAAAGCGAAGTTTGATGCTCTTTAATTTTCTTTGAGTTACACAAAACAAAATTGAATTTTCAATATCAATGACCTTGGTTTATGTCTAATTCAATTTGATCAGCAATTTCCTTTTCAGTAAAACGAGAAACGATTTCTTTTTCGCGTTCCCAAATGGAAGAAAATGGCTCCAAACTAAATGCACAGGCCATGTAGGTTGTTGGTTTATTTTCGGCGGCTAAATAATTATCCAATAAATGTTTTAATGCATAATCGCGTTGGGAGTATTTCCCAGTAAGGTATCGAAATTGTTGCTCTGAAATTTCACGAATGGCCTTAGCTTGCAATTGCCGCGAAGCCACGTACCCATGAAATTGCCTGTTGCCTTGCAAACCACCTTCTCTAATAATTGGATCTAAATCGTATAAATCTTCGAGACCTGTATTTAAACCTTGTCCCATAAAGGGCAAAATGGCGTGTGCTGCATCGCCTAGCACCAAAGAGTGATTTTCATAATGCCAGTGGTTGCAGTCGATAGATCCTAAAAAACCACCTGTTGCTTCGGTAAATAATTTACGCGCATTGGGCACATCATCCAAAAATCCTGGAAATAGAGATTCAAACCAAGTTGCATCGGGGTTGAGTAATAGTTTTTCCATGTGCTCATTTCGATGAACAAGGAAAACGCTAAAACCACCTTCAAAAACAGGAAACGCTCCAATCATAGCATGAGAGTTATGCCAATAATGAAAGGTGTCGCGAATCCAAGGGACATTATGTAAGCGAATTTCTCGGTAATGGTTTTTCTCCAGATTGCGGTTCCAGCCGCCGCTTGCATTTAATTCTTGAGCAACACGAGAACGAACGCCATCTGCTCCTATTAAAAAATCGTATCGCCAATGAGTTTTCTTTTCGTCGTCATAAGAATTTAACGCTTTCCGCTCGAAAAACACATTGCTAACTTGCTGTTTGTAATGAATTGAAATCCGCTCGTGATTTAATGCCCGCTCTGTTAGTAAACGATGAAGTGTATTTCGAGAAACACAGCTAATTGTATCGCCCAAAGCAGAATAGGGTTCAAAAAATGTTTCACCTGCGCTATGACGGGTTCTTCCGCGCAAAGCAATGGCATGCTCTCGAATGTTGTTTTCAAGCCCAAGCTTCTTTAACGTTCTCCATCCGCGTGCCGATAGAACCAATTGGAGAGATCTTGCTTCGCGAGAAAATCGATATTCTGGGTCATCGCGCTTCTCAAGGACATGAACTTCAGCAAAACGATCAGCATAGAGCAGGGCCGCCGACAATCCAACCAAGCCGGCTCCAGAAATTAATAATGGCGCGTGTTCCATAATTAGTTTTTAAAAAAGGGAATAACATGATTTACAAAAGCCCTCATGCGCTCAATCACCACCTCTGCATCGTTTGTATTAAAATCGAACCACGTCATAAGGCGGTCGTCTGGGTGGAAACGTGAAATCAAATCACGGTATACTTTCGCAGGACATCCATAAACGGCATTTTCCATTCCCTCTTCCACTTTTTTCTGATCAACTGTTCCTTCCATGGCTTTCCAATAGGCAGTCATGGCTTCACGCGCTTCTAATGCAGCTTTTTCGTTTTGTTCTGATTCCGAAAGATTGGCATCGGCACATGTAAAAATCATAACGGTTCGAGGCATATACGAACGCTTCCATGGTCCACCATCAATATGGTATGTCTTTTCCATGCGATTGTGAGTTGCGTCAATGGTTGCGTTGGGTGTCACAGAAAGGTTAAATACTTTTACATGATGTATGGTGTTTACATGTTCCTGAAGTTTGGGGTCGTGAGAGCCAAGTACGAGTTCTAATTGCTCAAGCCCAGTATCTTCAGGTAGAAGTAGGATTTTGTCGAATTCCCAACGAGGGTTAATTTGGATTGTTTCAGTATAGGCAGGTAGATTTAACAGAGTCAAAGCCTTGTCCCAGTTTTCGGCAGGCGATTCTTTGCGGTATAAATTAATCTCCTCAAGATCTTTTGAGCCCAATATTTCCCCTTTAAGAAGTCGTAAAAAAAGTGTTGAGGCCTCGTGTAAAATGGTATTCCTAACTTGAGGCCAAAGCAAACGTTCAACCTCATTCCTTGCCTTCATTCCATAAACTTCATTGGCATAAACAAAACGCCCAATACCAAATCCAATATGAAGTTTACGCTGCGACCTTTCAAGTTCAGAGCCATGTATGGTTAAAAATGTTCTAATGGCTTCGGCATGAGCAATTGGCCCACCATTTACTAAAATATTTCGGATTGCCGAACCAATTCCAATACGTTTTGTTTGATAGAGCGCTTTTGAAGCTATCTGCAAAATATCAGTGTTGATGCATAATTCTCCATTAAAATGTGGAAGAAGAGGTTGCGGCTTGGATTGTTCTGTTTTGATTGAAAAATGTGCCTCGCCAATCCAAGCGGTATCAAATCCAAGAGTGTCGGCTTCACGAATTTGACGAAACAGGTTTTCAAATAAAAGACGATCAGATGGTGGGCCTTGCCCGAGGTCCATTTTAGAAAAACTGAAGAAAATATCGAAATACATAAAAAATTACGCGTGAATGTCTAATTATTAATGATTTACATAAGATAAAGGCAAAAATAAAAAATATTTAACTCTAGCAACATACTTCTTAGTTCACGACAAAAATCATAAGCACATTATTGTTAGTAATTTATGCGGATAAATATAGATTAATAAGCTGTTTCAATATATTAAAGGATTATTCCTTAGGTAATGAATTCAACAAAGAATATTAGCTTAATCAGCGAAAATAAACTGTTATTAGATGTATTTCAAAGCCATTTTAGAGGCTTTCTTAACCTCGCAAGGATACGTGGATTTATCTCCCGTTTGGGGGCTTTTTTTATTTTGCTTTCGTATTCCCAATCAACACATTAAATTCATTCAAATAAAATCATCAGTGGATTACATTAATAACTTTCATTTATTTTAAATGTACCTTGTATTGCATAGTACTATAATTTCATACATTTGCTGAATGAATATCGAAAACACCAAAGCTCAAATGCGAAAAGGCGTGTTGGAGTTTTGTATTTTATCTATACTTTCGAATGACGATGCATATGTAAGCGATATAATCAATCGCCTAAAAGATGCGCAGTTAATTGTCGTTGAAGGAACCTTGTATCCGCTTTTAAATCGATTAAAGAATGCTGGATTGCTAAACTATCGTTGGGAGGAAAGCACTTCGGGCCCACCACGAAAATATTATGGTTTAACCGAACAAGGCACATTGGCACTGATGGAATTAAGTGCAAGTTGGACAAGTTTAGTCAACGCAGTTTCACAATTAAAAACACCCAATACACAGAAATCATGAATAAAACAATCAGTATTAATTTAAGTGGGATGCTGTTTTATCTTGAGGAAAACGCCTACAATCGTTTGTTTCAGTATTTGAATGAGATTCGTCAATGTTTTGTGGGAACCGACGGAGGTGATGAGATTATTCAAGATGTTGAAGCGCGTATTGCAGAATTATTTGCGAAATACATTGTAACAAAGCAAGTAATATTAGAGAAAGAAGTGGATGAAGTAATTGGTATTATGGGCGAACCAGAAGTATACACCGATGATGAATCGACTACCCAAAAACCAACTGAAGAAAAAGAAAACAAAGAGCAAGGTGGCATTAGACGTTTGTATCGCGATTCGGACGATGCCGTTTTAGGTGGTGTTTGCTCAGGCATTGCATATTACTTTGGCATTGACCCCGTTTGGTTGAGATTGGCATTTGTGATTGCGTTGTTTCTTGCGGGATCGGGACCACTTTTGTATATCATTTTATGGATTGTCATTCCGAAAGCCAATTCTACTGCAGAAAAACTACAGATGCGTGGCGAAAAAGTGAACATCGAAAACATAGAACGCAGAATAAAAGAAGAAGCAAAGATTTTTAAAGAACGTGCACAGGCTTTTGGCGAAGACGCAAGCAAAGGTTTTCGAAAAGCGAATGTTCACGGACGTCTAGGTGAATTCATTCAGGAAATAAGCGGAATTGTTCTTAATACATTCCGACGGATTCTTTTGTTTATGGGAAGATCGATAGGTGTTATTTTTATTTTGCTTGGTGGCATGCTCTTCTTTGTGATGCTATCGTTGTTGTTTAGTGGAGGAAACATCATTTCAATCGGTAACAATGCGCAAATCACTAACTTTTCGATTCAGGATTTTCTTTCCACATTTTTCATTTCAGAAAACCAACGCAACATCTTTTTACTCGGACTTATGTTGGTTGTACTCTGGCCCATTCTTGGTTTATTAACGAATGGCTTTCGTTTACTTTTTCATCCAAATCTTCGACTTCGATGGATGCGAACAATTAACGGAATCATTTTAGTCATTGGATTAATTTGTTGCATTGTTTCAGGCTCACTATTACTTCGAGAATTCAGTGCAAGCGGAAGAATCATTGAAAATGTGAAACTCTCCAAAATAAGCAACGATACATTGAACATTGCTATTCAACCTGGGAGTGAAATAAACCTCAAACGTTCTTTAAAAATGGGACTTTGGAACTTTTATTTCAACGATGGAGAAAGCTATATTAATGGGCGAATTCAATTAAATATTGACCCAACAGAAGAATCAAATTTCATCATTACAGGAGAAAAAAATGCACGTGGTTTGGATAACAAACAAGCAATAAATCAAGCTGCGTCGAGCAACTATTACTATCGTCAAATAGGAAACACCATTTACTTCAATCCTTATTTCAAGATGAAGCAGAACATTTGGAGAAACCAACAAGTTTCAGTGAATGTGTTTATTCCACAAGGTAAATTTGTTTCGTTCAAAAATGGGACAGAGCAAATTCTCAACAACCTGATTACAAAAGAAAATTACGATAATTCGGAATTGCTAAATGAAACGTTTCAGATGACCGTAGAAGGTTTATTATGCGTAACTTGTAATGAAGAGCAAATAGAATAATTTATTCGCTTACTCATTGAATTATCAAGCAGAAATAGCAAAGGAATCAAACGATTAATTGCTTTGAATTAATTGCTAAAAAGAAAAAAGCCGGTTCCTCATTGAAGAACCGGCTTTCTGATATATTTATAGATTAGTGAGCAACCGTAATTTTAGAAGTTACAACAGCTCCTTTTGAATCAATTGCACGAACAATATACAATCCATTTGTGAATGAAGATGTTGAAATTGTTAAGCGATTCGATTTGCCATTCACAGTTTCAATAGCCACAACACGTCCACTTAAATCAAGCACTTCCACACGATTCAATTCAGTACCTGAAGGAAAACCAACAGTTACAAATTCGCTAGCTGGATTTGGTGAAATTTGAAGCGCTTGGTTAGCAACATTCTGAATACTTAATGGATTTTCAGAATACGTGATGGTTGTATCAGATTCAGTTCCTTGCACATCAATAGAGTAATTCATCAACATATATCCTGGATAATCTGGAGAAACCCACAAATAACTTGTAGTTGAACCTTCGGTAACTGTTCCTGGCAATGGAGGCAAACCAATGTATTGATAATTCCTGATTGATTTTACACGTACTACGTTGTTGTATGTTCCTGTTGGAGTTGTTAGCGTGCCTGAACCATCAACCAACACATCATTTGTTCCATCAATTGAAAAATTAAGAAATGGAGAAGTAATAGCAACTTGGTAAGGATCGTTGAATGCGCTGTTAAATGATGCCGGAAACTGCATCAAATCGATAGCATTACTGCAAGAAGCTATCACTGCACCTGACATATCACCACTGTAAGAACCAATTAATTGCAAGGCAACACTAGATCCTACATAAAAGGTTGCATTAGAAGCATCACCTGTTGTTTGTGTTCCATAAGACGCAAGTGGAAAGTTAGAACCTCCAACAGCATCCACAGGAGCTAAATTTGTTTCAGTGTATGATGAATCGGAAGTTGCTCCTGCAAAATTCCAAGTTTGTCCCTGACCTGCAGAACCAGGTGCAATGGGTCCGTTCAAATTAACAACATTATGCGTTTGAGAAAATCCAACAGCTGGAACCCAAGACGATGTAATGGTTTGCGCATTGGCAACAACCGAAGAAACGACCATAGCAGCCGATAAAAGAGTAAAGTTTTTCATGTGTTTTTTTTATAAAATTAAAGAGTGTTTGATTGATTCGTATGAATGTTTAATTAAAAATGTTAACAATGAATTGTGTATTTGTTCCAAAATTCATTCATCCTAACGAAATAAGCATCATAGGGTTATATTAAAAATTACAATGCACTAATTTGAAATGTAAGAATACAAAATGTATTTACAGAGATTTCAATAAAACCCATTATCAAATGGCGCCATATGCCTTTTGAAGTGAAATAATAATAGGTAAGAATTTGATAAACTTAACGTGATTTCGCTAATGTAAAACCAAATGTTGTTCCGATTCCAAGTGTACTTCGAACGTTGATGGTTTGATTGTGCGCTTCAATAATATGCTTAACTATTGAAAGGCCGAGACCGGTTCCACCAATATCGCGAGAACGACTTCTTTCGACGCGGTAAAATCGTTCAAACAATCGAGGAATATGTTCTTGCGAAATTCCAATTCCATTGTCGGTTACTTCCACCAAAATGTTTTCATCCATGTCGTAAAAGGAAACCTTGGTCTCTCCTACTTGCTTGCTATATTTAATCGAATTAACCAATAAGTTGCTAATCACCTTTTGAACACTTTCCTTATCGGCTTTCACGAAAATTGGCTTGTCGTAGGTTTCTTTAAAAAACAACTTCACATTCTTTTTTTCCGCACTGTATTGGATACTCGACATGGTATCGCGCGCCAATTCAATGATATCGAACTTCTCTTTGTGAAGAATTAATTGCCCGGATTCGAATTGGGTAATAATTTCGAG
>JBIPLZ010000003.1:0-21634 GCA_044369395.1 Flavobacteriales bacterium
ACATCGGTTTTAACAAGCGACCAAACATCTTTCAAAAACCAATTCACAGAGTCAGCAGGTTTTTTCCAGCGCTCAACACGGATAGCATTTCGGCCGGAATTATCGACAAAGGTTGATTGAAAATATTCTTTTATCAAAAAGGAGTTTGTATCGATCGATTGGTTGAAATCGTCGTAAATGATGGAATCGCATTCATATATAATGTATGAACCAACTGCATCGTTGAAATATTCACGATAGAATTCTTCAGGCAGTTGAATTGTATCTTTCTTGCAAGAATCTACAGTAAGCAAAGCACAAACTAACAAACTGAAGCTGAATATTTTTTTTACCATGCTTTATTTTTTAATAAAACCACCACCTACTAAATCGTTTCCTTCATAGAAAACAGCCGATTGCCCAGGAGCAACACCCGATACAGCATCGAGAAAGTCGACCTGCATTGATCCATCCGGTTGCGTATTAAGCAAACTCATGGAACCATCGTGTTTATAGCGAATTTTAGTGAGTGCGTTAAAATCTTCTGGTAGTTCAGCATATTTCATAAGATTCACATCCCGAACCTGCATACTGTGTTTAATCAACTCATCTTTCTCACCTAAAATAACCGTATTTGTTTCAGGATTAATATCGAGCACAAATGCTGGATACCCGAGTGCGATTTCCAGGCCTTTGCGTTGTCCTATAGTGTAAAATGGATAACCGCGATGTTTACCTACGATGGTTCCATCGGCAAGCACAAAATTCCCACCATCCACTTGCTCTTCCAAGCCAGGAACTTGTCGTTTCAAAAAGCTGCGGTAATCGTTATCGGGCACGAAGCAAATTTCGTAACTCTCGCTTTTATTCGCAATATCGACGAAGTCGCTTTCAACTGCCATTTGACGAATATCCGTTTTATGAAAACCTCCCAATGGAAAACGCGTGCGAGCTAGACTTTCTTGGCTTAATCCCCAAAGCACATACGACTGATCTTTGCTTAAATCGAGACCTCGTGAAATAACGTAACGTCCATTGTCTTGCAAACGATGTTGGGCATAATGTCCGGTGGCGATGAATTCACAATCGAGCATATCGGCACGTTTAAGAAGCGCGTCCCATTTGATGTGTGTATTGCATAACACACAAGGATTAGGTGTGCGACCTGCAATGTATTCATCAACGAAATTGTTGATGATATAATTCCCAAATTCACCTCGAATATCCAAAATGAAATGTGGAAATCCGAAACGAACAGCGAGGCTGCGCGCATCGTTGATAGAATCGAGACTGCAACATCCTGTCTCTTTTTTCCCTCCACCCGAACTGGCATAATCCCATGTTTTCATGGTAATTCCAATTACTTCGTAGCCTTCTTCATGCAACATCATAGCAGCAACAGAACTGTCTACTCCCCCACTCATTGCCACTAATATCTTTCCGTGCTTGCTCATTGTCCAGGTAAAATTTCTCTCTCGTCTTTGTCGAGTTTTTTCAAATTCAGAAGGTTTGGTTTATCCGAAACACCATCCTTAAACACTTCAGTTTCGATTAAGTTCCCAGTTTCGTCAAAATGATACCAAGTTCCTTGACGAATATCATCGATGTAGTTTCCACTTAACTTCATTTTCCCATTTGCATGGTAATAAGTGGTCTTTCCGTGTTGTTTTCCTTCCTTGAAAGATGCAGTCAGACGTTTGGTTCCATCTTCAAAATACTGTCCCCAAAAACCATGTTTTTGATCTTTCAAATAAGATAATTCTTCTGAAACGGGGCCTTCGGGATAATAAATAAACCAAGTTCCTTCTCGGCTTCCCTTTTTATAAACTTCTCTTGCTAGTACTTGCTTTTGTTCGTTGTAAAAAGTCCACGTTGAATCTTTCTTTTGATCGAAGTAATTGCCATCAGATATTATAAATCCTTTGGGATCAAATCCTTTCGCATGCGAGTGACGGCCTTTATCGGAATAATAGCATACCATTTTCAAGGCACCCGTTTCTTGGTAATACCGAAAAACGCCTTCGGGCTGATCGTCCTTGAAATTTCCTTCGTAACGTGGTGTTCCATCTGGAAAATTCTTTCTCCAAAACCCTTGTTTTTTACCTTGGGCATCTGTTTTATTCAATTCGGCTTGAGCAAATGAACCACTTGTCAAACAAAAAAGAAATAAGAAAAGAAAATGTGATTGTATGTGGCGAATCATAATCGTTTACAAAAATAGTTAAACTTTCAGTACAGAGGATTTATTAAGGTTTTTCTAATTGCAGTTCAAATCGATTTGTATTTCCAGCAGCATCAATCGATTCTATCTTTAACGCATGAATGCCGGAATTTAGTTCATCTGGAAAATGATACTTCCAATCGCCCACATTATCACCTGGCTCTAATAGAATCCAATTCCCATTGAGGTGCGATTGTATAGATGTAATTCCTGAAAGCTGATCTTTGATTACTAAATGTATGGTGCCAGTTGCAACTGGCTTCAGCACAATTTTTTTTCTCTTTTTGAAAATTACCTGCGGAACAACTCTAATTGTTGGAGCAATGGAATCGATGATCACTTGAAAATCTCCAAATTCGCGAGTTTCCGCCTCAAGCCAATTGTTCGACCAAGTACTTTTAAATCCAATGTAATTGTTTCCTGATTTTCGTGCTATAATGCATTTGCTCTTCAAAGAATCATTTCCAATTTGTGGTTTAAATCGAATACGAACCGCTTGATTTATAGGTGTGAATTTACTACCCAATTCAATGATTGGAGAAATACCTGTCAGCGAATTATTTCTAATTAATTTGAGCCATGTTGTATCGAATAACGATTCACTTTGGAAATCCGCTTCAAAATCGGGCAATGAAACCGTTTGAGGTAAGCCAGGAACAAGCATCTGATAATTGGAATTTCCTCTTTTCTTATAATTTTCGATTTGAGGGATTTGGCCTTTTACCTTGAACGAAAAGCGTGTGGAATTTTCATTCAAATCGCTGAGTACATAAGTAATTTCATAGGTTCGATCTTCATCAAAATAGAAGTATCCCCGATTTCGATTTCGTTTGTATATGCCAATCATCGAATACGAGGGTAAGACGCAACGTTGAATTTTGCGCTTGGTACGAATGCGTTCAGCATAATCTTGATAAGCATTTACACTGCGGGTTTCATCGAAAGAGAACTGATCAAAACGTGCTTGATACACTTCTTTTGAATCGACAAAAAGCTGCACCTTAAATATTCCTGTTTTGTTTTGAATTTTCCCAATAACATCTCCACCTTGAAACCCAAAACCCACCCAACCAGAAACTTGAGGCGTTTTTTCATTGGAAGGAAGCCCCTTTTTCTTGGATTTTTTATTTATTACTAATGGGATGTTTAAGGTACTTTGAAGATTATTAACTAGACCGTATGATTCCATTGGGAAAACTGAAACAGCAGAAATTTCAGGAGCGGTAAAATCCTTTTCGCCAAAACCAAACAATAAGGGATTTAAAACATTTTGGAAAGTCTGATCCCGAATTTCGAAATGCAAATGAGGCCCCGTGGAAGACCCCGTGTTACCCGACCAACCAATAAATTGTTGACGAGATACTGGAAAATCGCTCGAATCCAGAAGAATATCTACCTCGTATTCGCGACTTTGTTGTTGGATGAAGCTCGTGTATTGGTTGAGTGTATCGTTAAATTCAGAAAGATGTGCATAAACAGAGGTGAGTCCATTGGGATGATTGATATAAAGTGCATTGCCATATCCCGAAACAGATACTTTAATTCGGCTCACATATCCTTTTTCTATGGCAAGAACCGCTTGACTTTTACCCGCCGTTGAAATATCAATTCCTGAGTGAAAATGATTGGGCCTAATTTCGCCAAAACCAGAAGTCAACGTCAAAGGGATAGACATCGGTGAAGAAAAAATACCATTCGACAACAACTGCGCACATAGCGGAACAGCGTTCAACAAAGTAAATATCAGTAAGAAAGGCCTCATGGAAATTATAAACGTCAACTTGTTGCAAATTATTAGAAGAAAGTCTTAGAATACTGCTAAAAATTAATACTTTTAAGCCCGTTAATTAACACATTAGGCAAAGGCATTATGATCGATCTTCTTGGAGAATCGGCTGTTTTAGAGGGCAAAATCAAAAAATTGATACATTTGCACACCTCGCTCAAAACAGAACACACTGCTTTAAAGCTTGACAATGAACAATTAACAATAACCATCAACAAGCAAAAGGAACATATCCTACAACTTGAAGAAGGAAATAAAGCGTTAAAACTCGCCCAAGCCCTATTGAATAATTCGGAAACGGAAGATTCGGCAGGACTAAAAGGCAAGATCAATGAGATGATCCGAGACATTGATAAATGTCTGGCCATACTGAATAAATGAACGAAGAAGTGATGCAAGAAGTGTCGATAGAATTAAACTTAGCTAACCGCAAATACCCATTAAAGGTAAAAGCGGGAGAAGCTGCTTCTGTTCAAAAAGCTGCCGAATTGATAAATTTCAAACTACAAGAGCTTGAAACAAAATACGGTGTAAAGGATATTCAGGATTTATTCGCAATGACTGCATTGCAAATTACTACTCAAATGATCGGAATCGAGTCGAATGTAATGGGAAATCAAGACGATATTATAGTCCGTATAAAGGAAATGAATACCTTGATTTCACAAGCATTGGAAGAACAATAGCTTTTTTCGTTTTTCAATTTTAGTGTATCGTCCAATTGTTTGTTTTAAAATTAAATAAACTATGGAAATACTCATTTATGCAATTGTAGCAATATTAGGACTCGGAGGAGGCTATGTATTTGCAACAACTGTTTTAAGAAAAAACATCGAGCAAAAAAGTGCGCAGCTACTTCGCGAGGCGGAAGCGGAATCGGAAGTGATGAAGAAAGACAAAATGCTTCAAGCAAAGGAGCGTTTTCTTCAATTAAAGACCGAACATGAAAAGTCGATTCAAGCAAGAAATAACGAAGTAGCACAATCGGAAAACCGGGCAAAGCAAAAAGAAAGCATGTTGAGCCAGAAGTTGGAAGAGACCAAACGCAAACAAACCGAACTCGAAACAGCTAAAGAAAGTCTAAACCAACAAATTGAACTTGCAAATAAGAAGCAAGCTGAGTTGGATAAACAACACCGCAAGCAGGTGGAGCAATTAGAGATCATAGCAGGATTATCGGCTGATGCAGCAAAAAATCAGCTCATCGAGGCATTAAAAGAAGAAGCCAAAACCGAGGCTGCTTCGCATATCAAAGACATCATAGATGAATCGCGCTTAACAGCAAATAAAGAAGCCAAGCGCATTGTTGTTCAAACCATCCAGCGTGTTGCTACCGAGCATGCTGTAGAGAATTCCGTTTCCGTTTTCAACATCGAAAACGACGAAGTAAAAGGACGTATTATAGGTCGTGAAGGACGTAACATCCGCGCTATTGAAGCTGCCACAGGTGTTGAAATTATCGTAGACGACACACCAGAAGCCATCATATTAAGTTGCTTCGATCCTATTCGCCGTGAAGTTGCACGATTGGCACTTCACGTTTTGGTTACCGACGGACGAATTCACCCAGCGCGTATCGAAGAAGTTGTTGCCAAAACAAAGCGTCAAATTGAAGAAGAAATTGTAGAGACCGGCAAACGTACCTGCATCGATTTAGGAATTCATGGCTTGCATCCCGAGTTAACACGTATGGTTGGACGCATGAAATACCGTTCATCATACGGACAAAACTTATTGCAACACTCGCGCGAAGTAGCCAACTTGTGTGCAATTATGGCTGCAGAACTTGGGTTGAATGTAAAAATGGCGAAACGTGCTGGATTGCTTCACGATATTGGGAAAGTTCCTGATGATGAACCAGAATTACCACATGCAATTTTGGGGATGAAGTTGGCTGAGAAATACAAAGAGAAACCCGAAGTATGCAATGCCATTGGAGCTCACCACGATGAAATTGAAATGAATAGTTTAATTTCTCCGATCATTCAGGTTTGTGATGCTATTTCAGGTGCTCGTCCAGGTGCTCGCCGCGAAATTGTTGAATCGTACATCAAGCGTTTGAAAGACATGGAACAATTGGCACTTTCGTATCCGGGAGTTTCTAATACCTATGCAATTCAAGCTGGTCGTGAACTTCGTGTGATTGTAGAAAGCGAAAAAGTAAGCGATAAAGATTCTGAAATGCTTTCGTTCAACATCTCCCAAAAGATTCAAAACGAAATGACCTATCCAGGCCAAGTGAAAGTAACGGTAATTCGTGAAACGAGGTCGGTTGCTTATGCGAAATAAGGGTTCATTTTGACCCACAGATACTTATATTCTTTTGACTGAGCATTTTAAAAAGAACATCCTCATTTTAGTTGGAGGAACTGCTGTGTCGCAGGCACTTGGAATTGCGGCTTCGGTTCTTTTGGCAAGAATATACAGTCCTGACGATTTCGGCATTTTAGCTTTGATAAGCTCAGCTGTTGGTTTTTTTTGCATCGCTGCTAGTGGAAGATACGAACTTGGATTTATGTTGGCTGAGAATTACTCAATTGTTTTGGGCCTTTTCAGATTGATTATCAGAATCATATTGAGTATTTCAACACTTTGTGCGTTGGCTTCGTTGATTTACTTTTTTTTTGCAGATGGAAATGTCATAAGTAAAACACCTTTTTTAATGATTGGACCTGCAGTATTTTTTGCAAGTTGGTCTCAAGTAGTTATTGTTTTTCTAACACGCGAAAAACATTTTAAAAGTTTGTCTGCTTTTCGAATCATTGAAGTAAGTGCCAACATAATTCCAGCATTAATTTTAGGTAGTTTGGGAGCCCTAGGATTGGTTTCGGCATATTTGGTTTCTCAAACTATACTTGCAATGGCACTATCGTGGTTTCTTTTTAATATTTGGAAAAAAAGCAACCAAAAACATAAAGAAATACCCATAATTTCATTGAATACCATTGCAAATAAATTCAAACAATTTCCTCGTTTTAACGTAAGTCAGGGTCTACTCGATGCCTTTCAAATGAGTGGTGTTTTATGGATAGGTTCAAGTTTTCTTTCATTAACTGCAATGGGATTTTATGGTATGGTAATGCGTTTTTTGCAATTGCCTTTTGGACTTATTATTAGGCCTTTGTCGCAAGTATATTTTGGTGAAATATCTGAAGCATTCCGTCAAAAAAAACCATTTTACGAATTCTCTCGAAAGCTAGCAATTCGCATTGCGCAGTTTGCCATTCCCCTACTCATAATTTTTCCATTTATTTCTAAATTTATTTTTGAGTTTGTATTGGGAAAAGCTTGGGCTGAAGCAGGAACTTTGGCTTCTATTTTAGCTTTCTGGATTGTTGCCGATTCAATAAGATCTCCACTTTCGCAGATTCCAATAATCCTCTCTCTTCAAGAACAGTATTTAAAAATTACACTTGTTGGAACCTTACTAGTTTTTCTAGTTTTTGCATTGTGCTGCTTAGTAATTCCTCGTGAGAACTATTTTAGTGTATTTTTATTATTTACAGGCATTCAAGTGTTTTTCAATTCCTATTTGATTTTTTATTGTTTACAATTGGCCAGAAAACATGACACAGGTCTTCTCCATACAACCTGATTCTATAACTAATTCTAATGATAGAAAGGCTGAAACCTATTTTTTAGCCGGATTCTATATACTTATACTTGGGACTTTATTCCCTACAATACGAGCATTTCTAATTGGATACGAAGGATCTGTTAATACTTTTGAATTTCTTTTTAGTGCTTTACCCGACATAGCAATAATTCTATATACCGCTGGAACTTTTGCTTTACGATTATATCTGGGAAAATCTTTAATACCATCACTTTTAATAGAAGATAAAATTCTTATTGCTGTTGGCTTTTACGCTATTGTTATAGGGAGTTTTCTCTCAGCAGATATTAAGTTTATTATATACGGATTAAGAATGAGTTACATACCAATTCTTATGTATATATCGGTCAGAAATCTTTTTGATTTTATTAACGAAGAAGTATTTTTGAAAGGACTTTCTCTATTTATGCATTGGATTGCAATTACATCCATTATTGGGTTGTTGTTGTATTTTCCCTTGTCAGAGTTAGAACAGAAACTAAAAATTATAGTTCATGCAAGTCAAAGCGAATATCATATTAAACGTTTAAATTCAATATTTCATGCCCCCACTCTAAACGGTGCATACATGAGCATTGCAGCTGCGTATTTCAGCATCAGGTTAATAAACAAATTCAGTTTCCGTCTAGTTTTATTAATTATACCCATTTTTATTAGTTTATTGCTTTCTGTTTCAAGAGGTGGGATTTTCGCATATTTAATAGTATTAGTAGGTATTATTCTTTTGATGCGAAAATGGAAATCGAGTTTATTTCTTCTAGTAATTTTAGGATTTTCAATTATTATAGGTCTTCGAGCGGTAAATTTAAGTCCAGAAAAAGCGAGCTGGATTTTCAAATCTACAGCTGGCACCATGAAAATGGAAAAAAATCAAACACGAGTAAAATTATGGGATTCATCATATTCAACATTGGAGCGACATCCCTTTGGTCTAGGTCTAGGTAAATCGGGCTGGATTGCTCATCGTTTTGTAAAGGAAAGCAATGAAGAAACTGCATTTTCGGCCACCGATGGATGGTATTTAAAAACAGCTAGTGAAATAGGAATCCCCGGTCTAATACTATTTTTAATATTCTTTGTATACTCTGGTTTACGAATATTGATGAAGATTAATATGAGAAGACCTGAGATTTCTTTTTTTGTTTTAATTCTAGTAGCCCAAGTTTTACTACTCAACATTGTAAGCAATTCTCTTGATTATTTTATATTTAATTCTTTCTTCTGGATGTGCATTGCAATGGGCATTTCTAAAGTAATTAAAAGGGATTTAATTAAATGAAACAATTAAATGATTTGCCAATTGTTTCGGTAGTTATAGTAAGCTATCGGATTCCTATTTTATTAAAACAGGCACTTGCAAGCCTTTATAAGTATAACAATACCAAGCTCTTTGAGGTAATTGTTGTTGATAATGCTTCAAATGATGAAACAACTGAAATGCTTTTAAGTGAATTTACTGAGGTAAAATCAATTATTAATAAAGTAAATTTAGGTTTCCCCGCTGCAAATAATCAAGGTTTTTCAATCGCTTCAGGAAAGTATATTTTTATGTTGAATCCTGACACCGAATTTATTTCCCCTTTAATAGATAATCTTTTATCATACCTTGAGAATAATTCAAGTATCGATTTAATTGCGCCTAAACTTTTAAATTCAGATAGGAGTCACCAAATTTCTACTTGGAGATTCCCAAATGTTTTATCCGTTTCTTTAGATTTAATGCATTTAAATAGTTTGAATGGCAGACATTTTTACAAAGATAAAAATCCTGAATTTCAATCATTTGACTCTGAATCAATGTCTGGAGCAGCATTATTTTTTAGAAAAGAATGTCTAATTTCAACTAAAGGACTTGATGAAAGCATGTTTTGGATTGAGGATGTTGAATTTTGTTTCCGTTTAAAACAATTGGGTTTTAAATCGATGTATTTACACGAATTTGAATTGATTCATCATAGTGGACAAAGCGCGAAGAAGAATTACAAAATTTCTATATCAAACCAGATATATAATAAAATAAAATATTTTAGAAAACATGGCAAGTCCTTTTCTGCTGCATATATAACATTTTTAAGCCTTGTACACGTAATTGCCAAAATCGTTATTTTAAGTATTTTAAGCCCATTCTCTGAGATTCATTCGTTAAAAAGAGATGCGTATGTTTATACCTTAAAAAGAGTATTAAATCCGCCAACGGGAATTGCATGAAAAATAAAGCAACAATATTCTTGATCGGGGGTGGTGGATTTATTGGAAAACATTTCAGAGAAATGGCTTCCAATAGAGGTTTCCGTGTATTTGTTTTAAGTAGAAATAATCCTAAATTATTGATTAACGAAGTATTGATAACTGGTTCGTTCGGACAACTAAATAGTTTAAATTTCCCTGACAAAGAAATTGATTATGTTGTAAATCTAGCTGGTGAAAAAAGAAACGAAAAACTTATGCAGAAAGTCAATGTGGATGCCTTGGCTGAGCTAATTGATTTTACTTCAGGACTTCGTAAAGCACGATTGATTCATCTAAGTAGTGCAGGTATATATGGCATTGCTCAACACCCAGAAACAAAAATTACAGAACAATCTGCAATTTATCCAAGTAATCTGTATGAAAAAACAAAACATGAGGGTGATTTACTGATTGATAAACTTGCATCTGAAAATAACTTAGACTTTTTTATTTTAAGGCCAACAAATGTTTTCGGAATTGATGAACCTTCATTAAAATTATTAAATCTTATGCGTTCTATTAAGATGGGACGCTTTTTTATGATTGACCCCAATGCTATGGTCAATTATATTGGAGTTAATTCGGTTTGTAAATCCATTTTCGATGCATTTACATTTGAAGGAAAAGTTAGAATATATAATATTAATGCTCCATGCAGTATTTCCAATTTTAGTAAAATCATTGTAGATGCTACACAAACAGAAAATAAGATAATAAAAACAATTCCAAGTGCATTTAAATTCATTTTTAAAATCATGTGCAATATTGCAGATTTTCTGCCTAAAAAATACCAGAAAATTAATAGTGCAAAATATCGCGAGTTAACTGATCATAGATTTATAGATTCTAATTTGTTTTTTAATCAAACAGAAAGAAATCCCTACACAGAACTTAAAGAGGATTTAACTTTGCTATCGAAATGGTACCAAAATCGGAAGATGTTATGAAATTAGTACTAATAGGTGAGAACGGCAGTGTTCATATTCAAAAATGGATTTTGGGTATAGCTGAATCTAAAAATATTGATTTACATGTAATTAGTTTTAATAGAGGTCTTCAATTTCCTGGAGTTACCTATCATTTTTTAAAGCCATTAACAAAAACAAAACTCGATTTTTTCATAAGCGTTTTTAAGGTAAAAAGAATCATAAAAAATTTAAATCCAGATTTAGTTCACGCTCATTATGCAACTAGTTATGGTTTTTGGGCCGCTTACTCAGGATTTCATCCTTTTATCATAACTGGCTGGGGGGCAGATATTTTCGATAGTCCATCCAACCCTTTCATGCGTTTTATTCTAAAATATTCTTTTAGCAAAGCAGACGCAATTACGGTTTTATCGGAAGTAACAAGAATCGAGCTAAAAAAACTATGTTCAAAGCCAGTCAAACTCGTTCCTTTTGGTGTTCCAACAGACAGATATACAAGTCGTTTGGAAAAGAAAAAAGATAGTTTTATTCGCATTGGTACAATTCGAACTTTAAGTGAAAAGTACGGAGTTGAATATCTAATCCGAGCTTTTTCTCAGATACATAATGACTTCCCATTGGCAAAACTTGAAATTGTTGGAGATGGTCCGCAAAGAACTATGTTAAAAAATCTATGTAAAGAGTTAAATATTAATGATAAAGTAACTTTTCACGGATACGTTAATCAACATAGTGAACCAGAAAAATATATGCAATTACTTCAATCGTTTGATGTTTTTGCAATACTTTCCGTACTAGATTCTGAGACCTTTGGTGTTGCTGCAGTTGAAGCTGCTGCTTGTAGCATTCCAGTTGTTGCTACTCGTGTAGGAGGTCTTCCCGAAGTAGTTGAAGATGGAATTACTGGCTTTCTTATTCCGCCTGCAAACATTGAAAAAACTGCAGAAGCACTGAAACTTCTTTTAGCAAACGATGATCTAAGAATTAGAATGGGTATCAATGGTCGCGATAAAGTGCTAAGACAATACGACTGGAAAAATAATTTAAAAAGTATGATTGATCTGTATGAAAGTTTAATCAATCGTAAATTAATAAATGAGAATTAATTATTTCAATTTCTGTGTTTAATTTTTATTAAATCTCACTTTAAACAAATATTTAATTTCGAATGCGAATTGTTATACTAACTCAATACTACCCTCCGGAAACTGGCGCACCCCAAAACAGACTTTCTGATTTAGCATATCGTCTAAAAAAAGCCGGTGATGATATAGAGGTTTGGACAGCAATGCCAAACTATCCTGTGGGTAAAATTCAAAGAGCATATAAGGGAAAATTGTTTTTTAGTGAAATTCAGGATGGAATTACTGTAAAAAGAAGCTGGATTTATGCAAGCAAAAGCAAATCTATATTGCCGAGATTATTAAATTACTTTTCTTTTGTATTTAGTGTTTTTATAAGAGGCATAATTAATTCAGCAAAAGCTGATTTTGTTATTTGTGAAAGTCCACCTATTTTTTTAGGTATTTCAGCTGTTTTAATTTGCAAAATTAAACGAGCTAAACTTGTGTTTAACGTATCTGACCTTTGGCCTGAAAGTGCAGAAAAACTCAAAATTGTTACAAATAAAACTTTACTAGGTTGGGCAGAAAAACTCGAACTAGCTCTTTACAAGAGTGCTTTTGTTGTAAGTGGTCAAACACAAGGGATAGTAGACAATATTCAAAAACGTTCTCCCCAAAAAAATCTCTATTGGTTGCCCAATGGAGTTGATCCAGAATGGTTTAATCCAGATAGGTACACAGATGATTGGCGTTACGAAAATGGGTTCAAAAAAGACGATGTATTACTTTTATACGCGGGGATTATTGGATATGCTCAGGGACTTGATGTTATTATCCGAGCTGCAGCTCGACTCAATCATTTGAGTCATGTTCATTGGATTCTGGTTGGTGATGGCCCTGTTAAGGAGGAGCTTAAATTTCTCAAAGAAGAACTACATACGAATCAAGTGCATTTTTTTGAAAATCAACCTCGAAATAAAATGCCTGAAATAGTAAAAGCTTGCAATGCAACTGTTGTTCCGCTTAAAAAACTGCCGCTCTTTGAAGGTGCAATACCCTCAAAAATTTTTGAAAATTTGGCTATGGAGGTTCCAGTTGTTTTAGGTGTTGAGGGAGAAGCTAAAGAACTGTTCATTAACCAAGCTAATGCAGGTCTCGCTTTTGAACCTGAAAATGATGAAGCATTGGCTGGTTGTATTCTAAAGTTATTAAGCCAACCTGAATTACTAATTGAATTGGGTAAAAATGGAAGGAATTATGTGCTTAAATCATTCAATCGAGAGCGTATTGCAATCAATTTCAGGAATTTCATAAGAGAAAAAGCTCAAAAATGATTAGCAAACAAAAAAATGATTTACTCTTAGTTATCACTTTAAATGTGATGGTAATTCTTGTTTTATTGAAACAGGAGTTACTTTCTCTAACTGTACCCATTTTAATATTCTGTTCACTAAATTCTTTTATTAATAAAAGCAGCAGATTTAAAGAAATTAATAAAAATTCATTTTGGATCTTAAGTCTCTTGTTACCTGTAATTTATTGTATTGGTAGTATTTACTCAAGCGATCAAAGTAAAGTATGGTTTGAGATTACCCAAAAATTGTCAATTCCTCTCATTGGGTTTCTAATGATAAATCCCATTAATGATTTCAAGCAATTTTTCAGAAACATCCGTAAATACTATCTTGTATCAGTTAGTATATGTGTAATAATAAATCTACTCTTTTCAACAATTTTATATTTTAAAACTAATTCATACGATGCCTTTCTTTACACCAGTTTTTCTGGTTCAATACATCCTTCGTATTTTTCAATGTATTTATGCATGGCATTAATTATTTCTATAGAGAATTATATCAAACCAGATTTTTTCTTAAAAAACATTGGTATTAAGTCTTTATTGTTTTTAATTCCATTTGGAGGAATTATTTTATTATCCTCAAAAAGCGGTCTGATTGCAATGTTTATTCTTTTATTCTTTTATGGAATTCGAATTACTTTCGGCAAATTAAAAACATCAAAAATTACATCAAAATTCAAACTACTTTTCTTGTTTTTTGGAATACTCTCAATCTTTTTTATAATTAAAAGTGATCGATTTTATGTGGCAACATTGGGATTAAAACAGATTCATATGAAACCCACAGATGAATTAGGAACTGCTGGTCAAAGAATTTTAATCTGGGAAACAGCCCTTGAAATTTCAAAAAGTAATTGGCTATTTGGAATTGGAGTTGGAAACGATCAGAAAGCACTTAATGATAAATACCGTGAAAAAGAGTTAGTACCATTTTACGAAAAATCATTAAATGCACACAATCAATTTATACAAACATTACTCATACTTGGTGTTTGTGGTCTCTTTTTCATTGTCATTTATTTGACATATCCATTGTTTATAGGTTGGAGATTAAATGACCCTTATCTTATTTGTTTTGGAATTATATTCTTAATTAATGCATTAACTGAAAGCATATTAAACCGTCAAGCTGGAGTTTTTTTCTGGACATTTTGGACATTCATACTTTTACTTGGCAGGAAAAATTTAAAATTAGAAATACCACAATTAGAACAAACTTCTTTATAAAATAGGTATTTTATCATATTCAAAAAGAGGACAACGAAGAAACACATTGGGATGCTATTTATTTGAAATATTAACAATTACAAGGATTTTGCATTTTATATTTTTTATTCAATTAATTTTGATTTTACCATGATTCCCTTCTCCCCTCCACATATCGACCAAGAAATTATTGATGAAGTTGTTGCTGCTTTAAAATCGGGATGGATTACAACGGGACCAAGAACCAAGCAGTTCGAGAAAGACCTCAGTGCATACAACGGAAATCCGAATACGCTTTGTTTGAATTCGGCAACTGCTGGACTAGAAATCATGCTTCGTTGGTTTGGTGTTGGGCCTGGCGATGAAGTGATTGTGCCTGCATATACTTATTCGGCAACTGCCAATGTGGTGATGCACACAGGTGCTCGTCTGGTATTTTGTGATGTAAAAATTGATGATTTTAATATCAATCCTTCTTGTATAGAGCACCTAATAACTGAAAGAACCAAAGTGATCATGCCGGTTGATTTTGGAGGGATGCCTTGCGATTTTGAAGAGATCAATGCTTTGGTGAGAAAGTCAGATGTGAAAGCAAAATTTAAGGCAAATGGTGATAACCAAGAGAAGCTTGGACGCATTCTCGTGCTTTCGGATGCAGCCCATTCAATTGGTGCGCGTTATCAAGGAAAAATGACCGGTTCATTAACTGATGTGTCGGTGTTTTCGTTTCATGCTGTAAAAAACCTCACTACGGCCGAGGGTGGCGCAATTGCCTTGAACCTTCCTGAACCATTCGATAATAAAGCCATTTACGATGCCCTTTGTATTTCAACACTGCATGGACAAAACAAAGATGCTCTCGCCAAAATGCAGAAAGGAAATTGGAAATACGACATCATTGAACCCGGATATAAATGCAACATGACCGACATCATGGCGGCAATCGGATTGATAGAACTTCACCGATATGAGTCGTTTACATTGCCTCGTAGAAAAGAAATTTTCGATGCATATAAATCTGCATTAAGTAAATATGCTTGGGCCGAAATTGCACCCTATGAAACTGATTCAAAAACTTCGTCTTACCATTTATTCCCATTGAGAATAAGAGGAATTTCGGAAGTTCAGCGCGATGCCATCATGCAAAAAATATTCGATCAGGATGTTTCTGTGAACGTGCATTTCATTCCGGTTCCGATGATGAGTTATTACAAAGAACAAGGATATTCAATTTCTAACTATCCTGTTACATACTATAACTTTAGTCGAGAAATTTCTCTACCTGTATACATCGATTTAACCAATGAACAAGTGCAAATAGTTATCGATGCTGTTGTTTCTGCTGTAGAATCTATTCTTTCAAATCAACATGCTTAAACGCGGATTCGATGTTATTTCTTCCCTTATTGGAATCATTCTCTTGTTTCCATTTCTTTTGATATTGTGGATATGTATTCAATTAGAATCATCTGGAGGAGGATTTTATCGTCAGGTTCGGGTTGGTAAAAATGGAGTTGATTTTCGCCTTTGGAAATTCCGAACCATGCAAACCGGTGCCGATAAAAAAGGATTGCTAACCATTGGAGGAAGAGATTCTCGAGTAACCCGAATCGGCTTTTATTTGCGTAAATACAAACTCGATGAACTACCACAACTCATCAATGTTCTTGTGGGCGAAATGAGCATTGTAGGACCTCGACCGGAAGTTCGAAAGTATGTAGATTTATATACTCAAGATCAGCGAAAGGTACTTTCTGTAAAACCAGGCATAACCGATTATGCGAGCATTGAGTATTCCAATGAAAATGAACTTTTGGCGCAATCTGAAAATCCAGAGAAAACCTATATCGAAGAAGTTTTACCGGCAAAGCTGGAATTGAATTATAAATACTTGAACGAACAAGGATTTTTAACAGATTTAAAAATCATTTTTCAAACAATCGGAAAAATTGTTTCATAAAAAAGCCCCGAAATTCAAGTGAATTCCGGGGCTTTAAAATAATTTGAATTGCGATTAACGACGTGGTTGAGTAGCTATAAAATCATTCAATTCGTCTACACTTGATGAAAAAGTAAAGGCGTTATTTATTTGAAAGTAATTCCCTAAATCGTACGTGTGACCATATGCAAATTTCGCGAAATCCAAACGGGAATCTTCGAACGAAAACAATCTCATAATTTGACCCACTTGAGATGATGTCATGCAATTGCTCGCAAATGCTTGTTTTGCAACTTGCAATTTATTGTCTTCGAACGACTGACCATTAATGGTGTTCATGGCAGCTCCAAATGCATTTTGATCCATTGGCCAAGGGCAACCAATTGGTCCATTGTAACCAGGCATTACATATTGTTGTTGTTGAACTATAACGGGCTGTTGTTGAACTGGAGTACCGTAAGTTGTGGTGGTGGTAGTTTGCTGAACCGTTCCGCCAGAAGTAACAACTGCACCACCTAGAGGAATTCCAACATTCATATTAAAATTAACACCCAAATCTGGATCGTTCACACTCATGTTAAGTCCACCAACTGGTGCAACAACATTGGTTTGAACAGGCACACCATTGGTCTGAACGGTGGTTGTTGTGGTTTGTTGAACCGTTCCTGTTGGAGCAGATGTATACGTTGGTTGCTGAACAACAACTTGCTGCTGAACAGGTGGATACTGTTGCACAGATTGGTATTGTTGAACTGGAACGATTAACTCTGTTTGAGAAGATAAACGCATCACATACATTTCTTTCGGGTCTGTGTTATTCACTTCGGAAGAATCTTTCATGTTTAAATCGCGTGCAACTTGATTCCCCATGCGTTTCATCGTTTTTCCAACATCAGTTTGTTTTTTAGGACGAATGTTAAACGTATATTCCATGAAATTATCTAAGTAAATTGTCTTAGATACAACACCTAAAGCTGGATCTTCAAAGATAGCCTTTACCTTATAACTAGCAGGTGTTAAATCGGTTAAGCGCACATTGGTTTGTGGAGTTTCGTTGTAGCGAAGACCATTCATAACAATGGTAAAGCGTTCTCCATTCTCTGCAAAAAATATCAAATTTGATTTTTGTGCAGATGCGTTCAATGCAAATACACCTAAAATCATTAGTAAAATTGAATGTTTCATGATTTTGATTTTTAGAAAATTATTGATTTTCATTTCGAAGCCCAAAGATAAAAAACAAACTGATTACATTTAAAGTTAAAGGGAGATTAAAAATTACCAGCTCCAGTTCCACTCTTCGAGCTGTTCGATGCTGCATTTGAGTAATTGAATCGATGCCAAAACATCGTTTTTATGAACCATTTCAATAACTTGATGAATGTGTCGAGTTGGAATGCTAACTGCACCTGCAATGGCGCCACCGGCTGTCATTCGTTGAATACCGCTTGTATCGGTTCCTCCACCAGTTAATATTTCGGCTTGCCACACTATGGTATTCTTTTCTGCAACATGTTTCATATAACTCACCATGCGTGGATCGCAAATTACCGATGCATCCATCACTTTAATACCCGCGCCGGCTCCAAGCTTGGTAACTTGTTCATGCTCTTTCGATCCGGGAACATCATAGGCAATAGTGGTATCCAATCCAAAGCCGAAATCAGGTTGAATGCGCAAAGTTGCCGTTTGTGCGCCACGAATTCCAACTTCTTCCTGCACAGTAAAAACTGCGTACAAATCGTATGGAATATTCTTCAATTGACGCAATGTTTCGATAAGAATAAAAACAGAAATTCGATTGTCTAAGCTTTTACAATTGAAACATTCGCCCATCAATATAAACTCACGTTCACGAGTAATGGTATTGCCAATGTTGATCTTTTTCTTAACCTCCTCGGCTGTTAATCCCGTGTCGATGAAGAAATCGGAAATTTTCACCGACTTATCGCGCTCTTCAGGCGACATCAAATGGATCGGTTTAGAACCCATCACGCCAATCACATCTTCCGAACCGTGAATGATGACACGTTGAGCAGTGAGTGTTTTGGGATCAAAGCCACCCAAAGTTGTAAAACGGACAAATCCCTTATCATCGATGTGCGTCACCATGAATCCAATTTCATCCATGTGAGCACCCACCATCACTTTTTTATTGCTTCGGCCTTTTCGGAACACAGTTACATTGCCCATATTATCGACCGAAACATCATCTCCAAACTGGCTTACTTCTCGAAGTACAAGCGCGCGGATGCGGTGTTCGTAACCTGGAGCTCCAGGTGTTTCACAAATCTCTTTTAATAGTTCAATATTCATTCAACAAATGAAGTAGATTTTCTTTATTCAACAAAACTGATTTTCAACATATTCGATTTCCCAAATTCATGCATTGGAATACTCGCTACGTTTATAATTAAATCGTCTTGACGAATAAAGCCTTGTTTCTTTAGTAAATCTTTAATATCGGCAATTGTATGATCTGTACTCACCATTTTATCGTAATAGAAACCACGTACACCCCAAATCAGACTCAAGGTGTTTAGCAAAGCACGATTTCCTGTAAAGATGTATATGTTGGCTTTGGGGCGAAAGCTGGAAATACGAAAGGCAGTATATCCCGAATGTGTCATTGCAATGATGGCTGCAGTGTTTGTTTGCTCCGCCATGGTAACCGCGTTAAAACATATTGCATCGGAAATCATGCGCGACTTATGTGAACTCTGTTTGTGATCTTTGTGATAAATTCCTTCGAAACCTTCAACGCGTGCCAAAATTTTCTGAACCGTTTCAATTACTCTTATTGGATGAGCACCAACCGAAGTTTCCCCACTCAACATTACAGCATCAGCACCATCCATCACTGAGTTTGCCACATCGCCAACTTCTGCTCGAGTAGCGTTGTAATTGGTTATCATCGATTCCATCATTTGTGTGGCAATGATGATGGGCTTAGAAGCTTCCAAGCATTTCTTCACTAACATTTTTTGAATCAATGGAACATTTTCCATCGGAATTTCAACACCTAAATCGCCCCGAGCAACCATGATTGCGTCGGTATTTGCAATAATACCATCAATCTCGTCGATAGCTTCAGGTTTTTCAATTTTCGCTACAATACGAGCGTTTTTATTGGCTTTTTGAATATGCCCTTTCAATTCCAAAATATCAGATGAACGGCGCACAAATGATAATCCAATCCATTCAACATCATGCTCCAAAGCAAAATTCAAATCCTGTAAATCCTTTTTTGTTAAGCAGGGAAGTGAGATTTTAGTATTCGGCAGATTCACTCCTTTCTTTGATGAAAGTATTCCTCCGTGAATAACTGTACAAACTACTTCATCATCTTTGTTTGTGTCTTTAACTTGAAGAACAATCTTTCCATCATCAATCAGAACCGTTTCTCCAATTTGAACATCCTGAGGGAATTGTGGATACGTAATATAAACACGTTCGGCATTACCGATGGCTTTTTGTGTAGTAATAACTAAATCATTTCCTGTTACTAACTGAACTCCATTGTTTTCAACTTCTCCAATACGAAGTTTAGGACCTTGCAAATCGGCAAGAATAGCAGTATGAAGTCCAAGTTCAGCATTGATTTCACGAATGTAATTCAAGACTTTTGCGTGATCTTCATATGCACCATGACTGAAATTAATTCGGCATACATCAACACCAGCAAGAATGAGCTTTTCAAGGACTTCTTTCGTAGAAGTTGCAGGTCCTAGTGTTGCAATAACTTTGGTTTTACTTTGTACTTTGTTCATGTTAAAAAAGAATGTTTTCGATTGATTTGATTCGATGTGGGTCGATTACGAAGGCGGTTAATACAGTTCTTATTTCTTTTATTCTTGAAACAAAATCATCGGGGTTATTCTGGTCTGATTCACCAATTACGCGCAATAAAAAGTCTGCTTGTTTTTGTTCGGGCAATAAATTAATTGCCGGATTTCTATTTGCAGTTAAATACCAAAACAAGTCGGCATCTTCATCTTCGTACTTGAAACATGCGAATTTTACCACATTACCTTGTTTGGGCAATAGGATTTCGATGTCATTAATTCGCTCAAAATCAATCTCAAACTCGCGATTTAAAAGGTGGCAAATTTTATAATCATCCTCTTGGGTGCAAATTCCGATTAATGAGAAGTTATAATCGACATAATCTTTATGTGTGATTTTCTTTGTCATGTTGAGCGTGTAAAGATAAGTCACATTGTTTAATAAACACTAAGATAATGCAATATCACTGAATAAGAGAGTACAAGCATTCTCAGCCGCTGCTTGTTCTGCTGTTTTCTTTGAAAATCCAACACCCTCTCCTTTCGATTCATTGTCGATAAGAACCGTTACATAATACAAACGCTGACTATCGTTTTGGGAATCTTCTCGAGCATCAAATACTATGGTTTTACGTTCTCTTTGCGCCCAATTAATCAGTTTAGATTTGAAATTCAAATCCTGATTTTCGAGTTCGTCCATATCGACATGAAAACGAATGATTCTTTCTAAAATAATTTTTTCGGTAAAGCGATATCCTTTGTCGAGATATACTGCACCAATCAATGCCTCAAACGTATCGCCACAAATGGATTTGTATAATCGGTTGGTTTCATTGTATTGAATGAGTTTATCGATACCAATTTTCAGTGATAATTTATTGAGGTAAGTTCTACTTACCATGCGCGACCTCAATTCGGTGAGAAAGCCTTCGTCTTTATATGGAAATTTCCGGAATAAATAATTGGCGATTGCGGCGCCTAAAATGGCATCTCCTAAAAATTCAAGACGTTCGTTCGAATCTTTCACTCCAGCCCTAATTTCTTTAGCAACAGAACGGTGGCGAAATGCTTGTTCGTACAAGCGGATATTCCCTGGCCAAAAGCCAAGTAAATTTCGAATGGATCTAGAAAGTTTGCGATTTGTGGAAAATAAGGATGAAAGGTAACTCACACCTTAAGCCGAATATTTCCTGAAAATAACGGAAGCATTATGACCTCCAAAACCAAATGTATTGCTTAAAGCAGCACGAACAGTTCGCTTTTGTGCTTTGTTGAACGTAAAGTTTAATTTGCTATCCAACTCCGGATCAAGGCTTTCCTGATTGATGGTTGGAGGAACAATATCATTCTTTACAGCAAGAAGCGCAGCCATGGCTTCCAATGCACCAGCAGCTCCAAGAAGGTGTCCGGTCATCGATTTGGTTGAGCTGATATTCATTGTATAAGCATGTTCACCAAAAACACCCAAGATTGCTTTTGTTTCAGCAATATCTCCAAGTGGTGTAGATGTTCCGTGAACA
>JBIPLZ010000116.1:0-6898 GCA_044369395.1 Flavobacteriales bacterium
CGAAAAAGAATAACGTGTTTCTCCAAATTGCATTTTTATGTAAATCTGCTATTCAGCGAGGATTTTAAGTTTATATTCTGAAAAAAAACCTTAATTCAAATCATTTAATCATTAATTATCCTAAAGTTGTCAATTGATTTGAATTGATGTTTAAGTATTCACTGCACGTTAATTTTTCAAATTAACATGAATTAGCGGGGATTTATTTATAAAAAACTAAAAATGTGAAATTAATTTACGATGTTTGTTTAACATTGAATGGAATAATAGTTCATGAATAATTATTCCATGTATTATTAACCTCCGGCGTTTGTGATGGTTCGTCGGAGGTTTTTTCATTCCGTATACATATCCAATAGAAATATCATTGCTGCAATAGATGCAGCTCCTAATTCGAGTTCCCGTTTGTTTATTTTATCAAAGGTATCGGAAGCGGCATGATGCACATCAAAATAGCGTTGCGAATCGGGAATAAAACCTAAACATAAAGTTCCCTGTTTTTTAAGTGGTGAAATATCCGATCCACCTCCGCCTTTCTTAAAATCGTGCAATCCATAAGGTTCCAATAAAGTACGATACTTCGCAATTCGAGCAATATTCGAAGGCTCATCGGAATCCACATAAAATCCACGAGGAGAAAAACCTCCTCGGTCACTCTCAATTGCAATGATGTGTTTTTCTTTGAGCGAATCAGCTAGTTCTGCGTAGCGTTTCCCTCCTCTCAATCCATTTTCTTCGTTCATGAAGAGTACAGCACGAATAGTGTGCTTGGGAGTATATCCCAATTTGGATAAAATGCGCAATGCTTCCATACTCTGAACGCATCCTGCACCATCATCGTGCGCTCCTTGACCATTATCCCAAGCATCAAGATGTCCACCCGTTATTATAAACTCCTTTTTACTGTTCGATCCTCGTATTTGAGCCACAACATTATGAGAAAGTGTATCGGGTAAGGTCTTAGAATCGCTTTCCATGGAAATTCGAAGCTGTGAATTTTGCTTCAGGGCTTTACTTAACCAGGTTGCATCGCTTGTACTTATTGCTAGAGCAGGAATTTTAGGATACAGGGAATCGTAACCCATAGCGCCAGTATGCGGATAGGAATCTTCGCGAAGAGAAACACTTCGAACGAGCGTCGCTACTGCTCCGTATTTCGCTGCTTTTGATGGTCCAGCCCAACGTTGATCCACGCAACCTCCATATGCTTCAAATGTATGAATGTGGCGCGGTTCCATCGGTCGACTAAAAAACACGATTTTCCCTTTAATACCGGCTTCTCCTAACTTGTCTAAGTCTTCGAAATGCTGCACTTCAACTACATTGGCATTGGCTTTACCGCCAACACTTCCGCCTAATGCACACGCAACAAGCGATTTTGAAGTTGTGCCTTTTTGAAAAACCTCCACTTTGCAAATTGAACCACGAACCCAATGAGGAACCATAACCTCTTGAAGAAATGTAGAATCGAATTTCTCTTCCCGTAAAACTTGATACATGTATTCGACGGCTTTTGAAGCTCCAACTGAACCACTTAATCGCGCTGGTATTTTCGTGCATAAATGCTCTAACACTTCATAACAGCGACTATCTGTTAATGCTTGATCGAAAATACGGCGAATAAAAAGTGAATCTTGATTGGTTTGTGCTTGAAGTTTTGAAAATACGGAACTAGCTAGCAATAAAACGAGTAAAATAACACGCATAGATTTTGAGGATATAACATAAAAAAATCCGAAAATGTGGCACTTTCGGATTTCAGATTGATTGAAAAACTATTAAAATTCTAAATGAATATCTCCTTCTGAAGAAACTGTTTGAATAGGAGAAGTACTTCGTTTTTTCAATAATGCTTGACGCTTTTCAGCAAGCACTTCTAATTGAGCTTTTTCTAAGTTGACTAATGGGAATTCTTCCATCATAAATTGATGAACAAGTTCATCTGACTGTACATCAGATACATTCATCTGATGATCGAACTTGCGAAACAACTCATTGAGTTGATCCAGTTCACGTTGTTGTTCTTGTGTAAGAGACATATACGTTTGGATTAAATGGATAAATAAGTTGATTTAATTAAATAAAATCCTAAATCAACCCTTTTAACAAATTTAACAGATAGTCACTTTTTTACACCAACCTATATTTTCAGTTATTAACAAAATATTTTTAGAACTCCGTTTGCTTGAAACTCCTATTTTTAGAAACAAAATCAGATTATGGAAACGATTCAATTGGTAATAAGTAATCACATTGCAACGGTTCGATTAAGTCGCGGCAAAGCAAATGCTATAAATGCAGTTCTCGTAAATGAGCTTCTAGAATGCTTGCTCGAATTAAAAGCCAATGACCAAATTCGAGGAGTTTTGCTTACTGGTCATGGTGAGTTTTTCTCAGCTGGATTGGATATCGTTGAATTGTATCAATACAACGAAACCGAAATCCTCGATTTTTGGAGAATATACGATCGCTTAATTCGTCGCATTGTGTCTTTCCCAAAGCCTATTGTTGCAGCAATTACTGGACATTGCCCCGCTGGTGGTTGTGTTTTGGCATTGGGTTGCGATTACCGCGTTATGTCGGAAGGAAGTTATCGGATTGGACTTAACGAGATTCCCTTTGGGATTGTCGTTCCCGAGACGATTTTTCATTTATACAGTTCTGTGATTGGGCGTGGAAAAGCATACCAAAGTTTGCTAGAAGGAAAATTGCATTCACCCGATGAAGCTTTATCGATTGGTTTGGTCAACGAAATTTGTCCACTCGAAGATGTTGAATCGCGCGGTTTGGCTCAACTCGAAAAGTACATGCAGTTTAGCACTTCGGTTTGGGCGCAGAGTAAACTAAACTTCCGAAATGCCCTTATCCAGCGTTTAACTCCCGATTTTGCTTCAGCATTCGAACCCACAATTAAACAATGGTGGTCGGCCGAAACTCGAGCCATTTTGGAAAAGATGATTTCGAAAATAAAACATCAATAAGGAATCAAGAGGCATTGAGGGATCTTTACAAAAACATTTCTGCTAGAATTACAATTCAATTGCAGAATAAAGAAAAGACATCTAAATTTTCTGAAAAATATTAATTAGCAGGAGATGGCTTTATTTATATCAGTTACAGGGACATATCCATTCCAATTTTTTGAGTATTATTGAAACGAAATTAATTCACGATTAACCTAATAAATAATCAATGCTTAAGAAATTTTCACCCATCGAGTTAGCGATATTGATCATGACTATTATCGTTATATTCTATTCCGAGTATCTTTTTATAGAAAAGCAAGAGGTTGATCGAGCCACCTTTATTGGACTTTGGCCACCTACGATGCTACTTTTATTAATCTATATAAATTCTAAAAAACAGAAATAATTATGAAAGATACCAATATGATTGTCCTTACTGCAATAATTGCTCTGCTTTATATGGCTTTTATGTATCAGATGTTTAAACCATCTAAGCATGTAGAGGAAGATTAATTTACATCAAATCGTTTCAGATACTTCCAATAAAAAAAGGGCTTTAGGCCCTTTTTTTAATATTAATATCAATCGAATCAATTTAATCAATCACTTTTGCTACAAGATAATCGCGATTCATGCGAGCAATGTTGGATAGACTAATTTCCTTTGGACATTCAATTTCGCAAGCTCCAGTGTTGGAGCAATTTCCAAACCCTTCAGCATCCATCAAGTCAACCATTTTCTGAACACGAATGTGGCGCTCAGGTTGTCCTTGAGGCAATAAAGCCAACTGACTCACTTTGGCAGAAACGAAAAGCATGGCCGATGCATTTTTGCACGTCGCTACACAAGCACCGCAACCGATGCATGCAGCTGCATCAAATGCCTTATCAGCATCGGGTTTTGGAATGGGTAAGCAATTGGCATCTACGGCATTTCCCGTATTAACAGATACGAATCCGCCTGCTTGAATGATGCGATCGAATGCAGAACGGTCGACCATTAAATCTTTCACAATCGGGAATGCTTTTGCTCGGAATGGTTCAACGGTAATGGTATCGCCATCTTTGAATTTGCGCATGTGCAATTGACATGTTGTTGTTCCTTCGGCAGGACCGTGCGCACGACCATTGATGTGCATCGAACACATCCCACAAATTCCCTCGCGGCAATCGTGATCGAAAGCAACAGGCTCATCGCCTTTACGAACTAAATCTTCATTCAAAACATCAAACATCTCAAGGAAAGACATGTCTTCCGACACATGATCCATCGGATATGTTTTAAATTCTCCTTTGGCCTGATTATTTTTTTGGCGCCAGACTTTCAGCGTAAGTTTCATATTGATAAGTGTTTTAGGTCTGTAGGAATTATTTATAAGAACGTTGAACGAGTTTCACATTATCGAAAACCAAGGCTTCTTTATGAAGTTCTTCGGGTTGATTTTCACCTTTGTATTCCCATGCAGAAACGTATGCATAGTTTTCATCATCACGAAGTGCTTCACCATCTTCGGTTTGATATTCCAAACGGAAATGGCCACCACAACTTTCGTTGCGACTGAAAGCATCATCAATCATGAGTTCTCCCAATTCAATAAAATCGGCAACACGCATTGCTTTCTCCAATTCTTGATTCATTTCATTTGCAGTTCCCGGAATACGAACATTGCTCCAGAATTCTGCACGAATATCTTGCACCATTTTCTTCGCTTTCTTCAATCCTTCTTCGCTTCGAGCCATTCCGCAATATTCCCACATCACCAATCCTAATTTCTTGTGGAAATAATCTGCTGGTTCTTTTCCTTGAATACTCATGAGTTTCTGAATCTTAGCAGCTACTTCATTTTCTGCTTTTTCGAACTCGGGATGATCCGTTGGAATTGCTTTAGTACGAATGTCTTTACTTAAGTAATCGCCAATGGTGATCGGCAACACAAAATATCCATCGGCCAAACCTTGCATCAATGCAGAAGCACCTAAACGATTGGCTCCGTGATCCGAGAAATTACTTTCGCCAGTTGCATACAAACCTTCTACAGTAGTCATGAGGTTGTAATCGACCCAAAGTCCACCCATGGTATAATGCACCGCAGGATAAATTCGCATCGGCATTTCGTAAGGATTTTCGCCTGTAATTTTCTCGTACATCTCGAAAAGATTTCCGTAACGAGCTTCAATAGCAGGCTGACCAAGGCGTTTGATAGAATCACTAAAGTCAAGATAAACCGCCATTTTAGAAGCACCCACACCATACCCTTCATCGCAACGTTCTTTTGCCGCACGCGAAGCAATATCGCGGGGAACAAGATTTCCGAAAGCTGGATAACGACGTTCTAAGTAATAATCGCGATCTTCTTCAGGGATATCGGAACCTTTTCGTTTATCGTCTTTTTGCTTTGGCACCCAAATACGGCCATCGTTACGAAGCGATTCGGACATTAATGTCAGTTTCGACTGATGATCGCCGGAAACCGGGATACACGTTGGATGAATTTGTGTAAAGCAAGGATTTCCGAAAAAAGCTCCTTTTTTATGCGCTTTCCAAGCAGCCGTAACGTTGGAACCCATGGCGTTGGTAGAAAGGAAATATACGTTTCCGTATCCTCCAGTTGCCAAAACAACAGCATGACCGAAGTGACGCTCGAGTTTTCCAGTAACCATGTCACGTGCAATAATTCCACGTGCTTTTCCATCAATAAGAACCACATCCATCATTTCGTGACGGCTGTACATTTTTACTTGTTTGCGGCCAATTTGGCGGCTTAATGCAGAATAGGCACCGAGTAATAATTGCTGTCCCGTTTGACCACGTGCATAGAACGTACGAGAAACTTGCACACCACCAAAAGAGCGATTATCAAGTAATCCACCGTATTCGCGGGCAAAAGGAACACCTTGTGCCACACATTGGTCGATGATGGATGTACTCACCTCGGCCAAACGATGCACGTTAGCTTCGCGAGAACGATAATCGCCACCTTTTACAGTATCATAGAAAAGACGGTGAACAGAGTCACCATCGTTCGAGTAATTTTTAGCAGCATTGATACCACCTTGCGCAGCGATACTGTGCGCACGACGCGGGCTGTCTTGAAAACAAAACACCTTAACGTTGTAGCCCATTTCGGCTAGAGAAGCTGCTGCAGAAGAACCAGCTAATCCAGAACCAACAACAATAATATCGATATGGCGTTTGTTTGCGGGATTCACAAGTGGAATACTTGCTTTGTAACGCGTCCACTTTTCTGCAATTACACCTTGTGGAATTTTAGCATCCAGTTTCATAGATCGGGGATGAATTAGTTATTCAAAAGAAAAAACAACGGCATCGCGGCAAATAAGGCCGGGATAATAATCGCAAAAACACCAACTCCAATAACTTTTATAATTGGTGTATATCGGTGATGATTGATTCCAAAAGTTTGGAAAGCACTTTGAAATCCGTGAAAAAGGTGGAATGCCAATGCAATCATGCAGATAACATACAATGCAACATACCATGCTTGCGTGAACGCTTCTACAACAATTTTATACATGTCTTTGTAAGCTATATCACTGCCATCATACATGATTACAGGAATGGAACCGAACTTCATTTCGAACCAAAACGAACGCATGTGAACTATTAGAAAAATAAGAATCAATGTCCCAAGTATACCCATGTTGCGTGAGCTCCATGTGGAACTTTTACTTTGATCAACGTTAGCGTATGCTTGAGGACGTGCTTTTTTGTTGGCCAAGACCAAAGAAAATCCATCTATTACGTGAAGTAAAATGAGGATGTAATTCACGTAGGATACAAACTTGATTAGCGGATTGTGCGTCATGAAATAGGTATATTCATTGAACGCTTGTCCGCCATCGTCCTTGAATAACTGCAAGTTACCAATGCAATGAACAATAAGAAATGTGCAAAGAAATAAACCAGAAAGC
>JBIPLZ010000117.1:0-6758 GCA_044369395.1 Flavobacteriales bacterium
TATTCTCTGTACCATTTTGCTTGCCGACGACACTTACAATCCATTCATCTATTTCAGATTTTAACAGATGAAAAAACTTCCACCCCTCCTGATACTCTTTTTGATACTGTTTATTACATCAGTATTTATAATTAATAAAAAAGAATTAGTATCTACATCTGAGAAAAGAACTCTAGCAACTTGGCCTGAATTCAGTATTAATAATTATACATCAGGCACATATTTCGCAAATATCTCTCTATACATTAATGACCACTTCCCACTTCGGTCCAATATGGTTGATATAGCGCAAAAGATAAGATACCATATGGGGTTCCACTTCGATAAAGAAGAAAGGATTATTGTTATTACAACACCCAAAAAAGAACAGAATCCAAAAGCGGGTTCGGATTCTGTTATTAGAAAGTTTGATGATGATTTAAAAGCAGCATATTCTGGCAGTATGCTCATAATAAACGGGAGAGTTTACCCTCAATATGCTGGATCGCCCGCAATGGGGAGGCCATTTGCCGAAATGTTGAACGAATATGCTACCAAACTTTCAGGTGTTTGTAATGTATATTCGTGTGTGGCTCCTCTTTCTTCGGCCTTCATCCCGATGGAAAAATATAAAAAATACAATTCGGGTGCTCAGAACACATTAAATGCAATCCGTTCATCATTAAAAGCGCCTGCTAAATTTTGCGATGTTTTTTCTGCACTCGATAAGCATTTTGGGGAGTTGATGTATTTTGGAACTGATCATCATTGGAATGGGAAAGGGGCATATTACGCTTATACTTCGTTTTGTGAATCGGCTGGTATTCAGCCAATTCCTCTTGAGTCTATGAAATATGAACGAAGAAGACCTTTCTTAGGATCATTATACGATTTAACCATAGACCCAGAAGTTGCTCAACACCCAGACACATTAGAATTATTTATTCCAAAAGTAGAAACGAAAGCCTATCGATACAATGCAACTAGTTTGTCTAGTTCTGCTCCTACAAAAGTTTTTGGGGGTTCTAATAATTACATTGCATTTTTAAGTGGTGATGCTCCTCTAATTAAAATCACTACCAATGTAAAAAATGGTAGACGAGCGGCTGTTGTTAAGAATTCCATGGGCAACGCTTTTTCCGTATATTTGATAAGCCACTACGAGGAAATATGGGTAGTTGATTTTAGGTATTCTGGTCACAACCTAATGGATATTATTTTGGAAAGAGGGATTAATGATTTAATTTTTAGCGTTGGTGTATATGCAGCTATGAGTCACGGAACTATTAATATGATGCGCAATTTGGCAAAACCACATGCTCCGGCATTGAGTGGAATTAGTGGAAGAAAAACAAAAGCAGATTCCACAAATAATAAATCAATTAGTGGTAGAGATTCATCATTGATTAAGAAAACATTCACTGACTCAACAAACAATAAATGAAGTATCTATTTATTGTTATTTCGTTTGTTCTTAGTTTAAATTCTAAGTGTCAACAATTAGATTATTTAACTAATCTCTTGGAACTCGACACACAATATTGTTTTCTTCAATATCATTCTCTTGAAGTAGCCCAAAATTTCAGAAATCAGATGAAGAAAGCCCAAAACGACAGAGTAGTTATTTGTCACTATGGGGCTTCTCACATTCAATCAGAGATAGTTACCAAAAAAACCTCCTCATTATTAAAAGAAAAATTTGGGGATGCTGGTCTTGGTTTTATTTTCCCCTTCTCTGCTGCAGATTCTTATGATGGCATCAATTATAAGACTTCTCATACTGGCAAATGGAATTATAGTAAAAGCTATCAATTACCTCCTAAATTGCCTCTGGGAATTAGAGGAATGACTGTTCAAACCAGAGATAGTAATGCCTCTGTAAATATGAACTTAAAAAGTCCTCTAAAAAGTAATGTTTACGATATTTTAATTTTTCTAGAACGCAATGAAAATACACCAGCAATTGAACTAGAAATTGATAGCGTCAAGTATCTATTTTCATCAGATAACGTTATTTCGTCTGATTCGAATTGTTTGAAAATTACCCATCGAGGACCAATCTCCAAAGTGAAACTCAATTGGGTGAATGACTCCATGGCAAAGTCACATAATCAAGTTCTCACTTTTTATGGTATTAGCATAGAGCATCAGAATAAAATCGGTTTAATGTACCATCCATTTGGAGTGGGCGCATCTCCGTTTGAAGCAGTATTGAACCTCGGAAAATTACAGGATCATGCACAAATCATTAAACCCGATATTGTAATTATTGATTACGGGACAAATAACATTCTATACACGAATAAAGTACCCAATAATTTACCTGAGATGGTGAAGGAAGCAGTGAAGAAATTCAGAGCTATTAATCCCAATATTTCCATAATCCTCACATCTACTCAAGATTTATTCTACAAGAAAAAGTACATAAGCGCCGCAATCGATTACAATTACATGATGGACTCATTAGCGGCGGTGAATGGATGTTTATTCTGGAATTTCTATGATTTATCGGGTGGATACAAACGCATTCGAGATTGGAATTCTAAAGGCTATGCAAAGGATGACTTCATTCATCTTACACAAAAGGGATATGACTTGAAAGGATTGCTGTTATACAATTCGTTTATTAATACTATTGAGAAAATAGATCAATTTCCAGAACTTACACAATGGCAAATGCCTGTATGCCTGTATGAAGATCGAAAGTCAATTGAAGTTAATAATTCGGTCCAACAGAATAACACGGCTAAAGAAGATAAGAATGAAGTCAAGCCGAAGTCTCAAAAGAATAGAGTGCATATTGTTAAAAAGGGAGATACTTTATCCGAAATTGCAGCCAAATATGGCACTACTGTAAGTAAACTCAAAAAGCTTAATCATTTAAGTTCTGATAATTTAAAACTCAAGCAAAAAATTAAAATCAAATAAGCATAGTTAATATTTTAATTTTTGACCTGGATAAATTCTTTCATCCGAAGAAATTTTATTTTTTGTTTTTAAATTATTGATGGAGGTTCCTGTTTTATGAGCAATTTTAGAGAGATTATCGCCTTTTTTAACAACGTAAATCTTTGTTTTTTTGGTAGATTTCTTAGGCTTATCTTTTAATTCTAATGCCTCCGTTTTTATTGGTTCTTTAACACTTTCCTCTTGTTTCAATAGATCTTCAGATTTTGAACAAAGAGAGGATGATATTGATTTTCTCAATACTTCCTGTGAAGTAGAAACTCCTATTTCTGCGGATGAGAAGATTGCATATGTTATTAGTTGTCCAAGAACTTTAGCGCCATCCTTGTTAAAATGCAACTGGTCATTTAATACAAATCCTTTCTTTTGCCAATTATACAAAGATCCCCACCCCCCCATTGCTTTATTGAGGTCAAAATAAGCAGTTTGGCATTGAACAGAGACCTTCTTTAGGGTTTCATTAACGTTTACTTGACTTATAGGAGTTTTACCTCCACTTCTTGTATCAGGGGCGTTCGTCATAAGAATTGAGGTAGTTGGAAGATTCGTTTTTAATTGATTTATAAATTTCGATACTTTCTCAAAATAAAATTTACTATCGATATTGTCATAAGCCTCATTTGTTCCGTAGGAAAAAATAATTAAATCTGGCTTAATTGCACTTAATTGCAAAATTACTTGTTCTTCATGTTTAATAAGATGTGTGAACTGGGCACCAACAAGACCGTTTTGTTGATATGAAACTCCGCTATCGGCATTAAATTCCAATCCCCAAAATGCTGCATTTGATTTGGACTTAATTGTAATTTGATTCTGAATATTTTTTGTTTCGTAACTATACGTGTAAATCCCTTGCCCTAATGATTTTCGGTTTGTAAGTTCCCAATTTTCATCAAGTTGGATATGTGTTGAATCTAATTGTGAGTGGACCCAAATTGTTATCGATTTACTTAACTTTCCTTGGAATTTATCATCAAACTGCATAAAAATTTTAGACTCTTTGGGAAGGGTAATAGTATAACCCATTAACCCTATTGGCAGCGCAGATGGGTTCTTCAATTGGGTTGCATAAGAATATTTTCCTTGTATTTTACTTTGGACTCCAGCAGGGCCAAAACTACCACATAAACTATACGGGAATATAATCCCAGATCCTCCATTTTGAGCCTCTTTCTGAAATTGTTTTCTAATCTCCGATGTTAATTTATCAGCTTGTATATGACTGTCTCCAAAATGAATAATACGATAAAGACTATTCTTATTCAACAAGGAATCGCTTAAGTTAATTCTGAGGGCATCTCGATTCTCTATATCAACAAAACTATAAGCACATTCAGGTGCTTGGGAATAAACAGGAAAAGAGAGTAGTAAAAAGACTAGAATTGAAAATAAATAAATGGCTGAATAGCGTTTTCTCGAAATTGAACTATCAACTGTAAAGCAATTAGAATTATAATGGGCCATAAATACAATGGTAAATTTATGAAACGAGAAATTATTTTTTGTTTGTAATAACTTGGAAAAAACACCACAAATGAGGAAATAATGAGAAGTATTATTACCTCGTATCTGGCCATCCAAAAATCAATTACCTCTAATAAATTATTATTAAGAATAATGTTTTGAATACTAGCAAAAGAGCTTTTAATAGTATCAAATCTAAAAAATAGCCAAAGAAAGGCGACTAAATGAAAAGTTACAATCACTCCAAATATACGATAAAACATATTCGATGTGGTGTTCTTTGAAAAAAGCAATTTATGTATAATAAGAAGAGCACCATGTCCCATTCCCCAGAAAACAAACTTCCAATTGGCGCCATGCCAAAATCCACCTATCAACATTGTAATCATTAAAAAAAGGTACGTTAGAAACACGCCCTTTCGGTTACCACCCAGAGGAATATAGATATAGTCGCGAAGCCACAGACTTAGAGAAATATGCCACTTTCTCCAAAAAACCGTGATGTTAGATGCCCCATAGGGATTGTCAAAGTTCTCTTTAAGTTTATAACCCAGAATAAGAGCAATGCCGATGGCAATATCAGAGTAACCCGAAAAATCAAAATAAATTTGAAAAGTATATGCATACATTGAAACCATATGCTCAAATCCAGTAAAACCTTCTGGAGAATAATGGAGCATATCAACGTATTTAGCAAGATAATCAGCAATAAGTAGTTTTTTGGTCAACCCAATTGTGATACGAAACAGAGCTTCCTTTACAACAATATTATTAAGTAAAATGGGATTTGAAATTTGCGGCAAGAAATCTTTGGCACGAACTATTGGTCCTGCTACTAGATGAGGGAAAAATGTCATGTAAAAACCGTAGTCTGAAATACGATTTGATGGCGGTATTTCTCTTCTATATACATCAACAAGATAGCTTATAGATTGAAATGTGTAAAATGAAATCCCTATTGGTAGGAAAAGGTTATGTTCCGAAAAGTTAGTGTTAAAACAATCATTCAAATTTGCAATAATAAAATTCGCATATTTAAAATAAAGTAAAAATGAAAGACTGTAAACAAGCGTGAATATTAAAAGAATTTTTCTTTTAAATCCGTTAAGTCTATTTATCCAATGTGCTAAAAAATAATCACAAATAATAACACCCATGAAGAGCAATAGAAATGGCCCACTCGATTTGTAATAAAAGAAAAGGCTAAAGCAAATTAAATAGGTGATTTTTAAGAGTTTCTTATTGTATAAAAGTGCGTAGCCGATTAGGAACAATGAAAAGCACATCAAGAAACTATACTCAGTAAAAAACCAAGGTTTCTCTAACGAGTAATAAAAGATCTCTTTGATATCGAATGGGAATTTTTCCATATTTCTTAATATCCCCTTTCCTTAGCAGCGTTGCAAGTAATTATTCTACCTGAAATCTTATATCCGAATTTTTTAGGTATTTCGAATTTAAAATTATATAAATCGCTCGTTTGAATAAATCGTGCAACATGTTCCATCCAGATGCGATAGCCTTCCCGATTGGGATGTCTTTTGTCGCCTCCCTTGGGTAGATTTAAATCTTTGGATAGTACATATCGATTGGGGGTTGCGATTTGTTCATATACCTTATTAATTCCATAATCTTCCGTATAGTTGGCAGGACCAATCCATAAATAGGGAATTGCACCAATTTTAGCTTTGAGTAAGTTTGCTGCTGATGTCCTTTTTGCTAAATCTTTTGCGTACATTTCGTTTAATCCTAATACAATGATTATTAAAGAAGGTTGATATTTCTTGATTAATTCATCTACTTTATTAGAATAACCAAAATTAAAAATTGTAGCAGAATACCATGTGAATGTAGCAACTAGTTTATGTCCATTTTCAAAACAATAATCGTTTAAAACATTCACCAATCCTCCAGCTTGAGAGTCGCCTATGAATAAAATACGTTGTTGACTAGTGTCTGGAATTCCTAATTTTATATTAGAATTTGTATCAACATTAAATATTGTGCTTTGACTGTTTAAAGAATTAAACGTATCTGTATTGTTCAATTTTAAAACAGATAGCGTATCCTCTGAATTCAATTTATTAAAATTAAGCGACTCAAAAGAAAACTTTGTTCGATTTACATTGCTTGAATTTATTGAATTATCGAGTGAATCTTCTTTAAAATCTGCAGTGTTAATTTTTTTTAATACAAAACCATAGATGTTAATTTCTATTGGGGAGTAATTGTATGCATATAGAAAAATAAACGGAAGTCCTAAAACGAGCGCTGACTTTAAAATCCACTTCATTTTTATATTATATTTTCAATTTAATATAAAGCATTTTATAAAAATATGTTCTTTA
>JBIPLZ010000177.1:0-5175 GCA_044369395.1 Flavobacteriales bacterium
GGTGGTTTATGGAACTTGTCAAACCCGATATTTAAACGCATTTATTCTTTCTTCAAAAAGAAGGAAAAGCAGTTTTTACTCGAAGCCGATGCCGTCGTTTCACTCACCCATAATGCAGCAAGTGAAATTCATAGTTGGAAGGGATTTCAAGAAGTTCCAATTACCGTAATACCATGTTGCGCCGATCTAGATTTATTTGTTCGACCAGAAGAAACGCACATTCAGAAGCTGAAAAAGGAACTTAGTATTTCAGCAGATGCATTTGTATTAACGTATTTGGGGTCCTTGGGAACTTGGTATATGTTAAGCGAAATGCTTGTTTTTTTCATAACTCTGACTAAATCCAAACCCAATGCACATTTCCTTTTCTTGACTGCCGATGATCCATCCATGGTTTTTGATGAAGCAGAAAAAATGGGAATACCCAAATCACAAATTCGTGTAAAGAAAGCAGCTCGAAAAGAAGTGCCATTATGGGCTTCTGTAGGAAATGCATCGCTGTTTTTTATTCGTCCCTTATTCTCGAAAAAAGCATCGTCACCCACCAAAATGGGGGAATTGATGTCGCTTGGAATGCCACTCATTTGCAATAATCAAGTGGGTGATGTGGAACAGATTTTACGCGATGGTGGAAATGGAATTATTTTAAATGCATTCGATAAAGATGCCTACGAAAAGGCAATTTCGGAACTGGATGAGGTGCTAGCTTTGAATCCGCAAAACAGCATCGATTGTGCGTATAAATACTATTCACTTAAAAACGGAATCGACTCGTATTTGAGTATTTACAAGCGTTTGTAATTATTCGTGGTGATACGGGTGATTATTTAAGATGGTCATTGCTCGATACATTTGTTCCATAAAAACAATACGAATGAGCTGATGCGAAAAGGTCATCTCCGACAAGGAAATTTTGTAACTCGCCTTTTTGTAAACCTCTTCTGAAAATCCAAAAGCACCTCCAATTACAAATACTAGTTGCTTCTGCCCTTGGTTCATCTGGCCTTGAATAAATTCAGAAAATCCAATGGACGAAAATGTTTTTCCACGTTCGTCAAGCAAAATCAAACGATCGTCAGGACGCAGTTTGCTGAGAATTATTTCACCTTCCTTTTGTTTCAACTGATCGGGTGGAAGGGAAGCAGCCTGTTTTAAGGTTGGGATAGTTTCGATTGAAAATGAAAGATAATTTTTAATGCGCTTTTCGTAAAAATCGATCCCTTCCACCAAAAACGATTGTTGGGTTTTTCCTATTTGCAATAATTTTACTTTCATGATGCAAAGTTAAATAGGATAAGGTTAAATTAATATCCATTTTAACAATCCCATGTACAAGATTTTACTCATTAATTTATATGCATTAGCGTTTGCATCAGCACTAATCTTTGTTTACATTTGAAAATGCTTAGTTTGTTAGAAATAAAAAGTACTCTCCTTTCTCATAAGCAAAGACTTAGTTAAAAATATGGGCTAAGCAACATTGCTATTTTTGGTTCTTATGCAAGAAATCAGCAAACTGTATCCAGTGTTTAGATATATTGGTTGAGTTTAACAGGCCAATTGGATTGGAGTTTATCGATTTGGCAGATGAATTAGAACATATTCTGAAACTGAAGGTTGATTTAGTTTCTAAAAAAGGACTAAAAGAACGACACCTAAAATCGATTGAAAAAGAACTTGAATATGTCTCGAAGAGATCCACAGCTTTTATTGGAAGATATTATTGAGTCTATTCAAAAGATAAAGAAATATACTGCAGGTTTATCAAAAGATGCTTTTTAAATTGATGACAAAACGGTTGATGCTGTTATTCGAAATTTTGAAATAATTGGAGAAGCCGCCAATAGAATTCCAGATGAAATAAGAGAAAGATTTCTATTAGTAAACTGGCATCGAATCAAAGGATTTAGAAATAGAATTGTGCATGATTATATGGGGATTGATTATGAAATTGTATGGGAAATCATTGAAAAAGATTTAGATGATTTGAAAAATCAAATTCAAGGAATTAAAGATTCAATCTAGAAACATCATAATAAAAATCCACCCTAAATATTCAAATTGATAATTAATTTAAATACTCACAGTTTCTTTATTTGAGTACACTGCTCTTTTGAAAGCCCAAATCAAAAATCCCCTTATATTTGCAAGAGCCCTTTTAAATAGAGCTAATTGGCTTAGTAATTGAGCAGCATATTCATACATGAGGTCATTCTTTCTACTTATTTTATCGATTAGCTTGGGTTTTGCCCCAATGTCTAAGGATATTGGAAATGATATAGCCGCTGCAATACGAGCTGGAAATGCCAAACAGCTATCTAATTATTTCAGCAATAATATCGACTTAACCGTTTTAGGTAAAGAAGAAATGTATTCGAAAGCTCAAGCAGAACAAATTTTACAGAATTTCTTCCAGAAAAATCCACCGCGTTCATTCAATTTAAAGCAGCATGCAAGCAATCCTTCCGCTTCGCATTATGGAATTGGAACATATACAAACAAACAAAACGCACGATTTCGAATTTATTTTCTACTCAAAAAAATTGGAAATCAAGCATTTATCCAACAATTTAGTATTGAACCTGAAAATTAACATATGATTTTTACTCCGTATCAGGAACAACTTATTCAGTCGCTTATATTACTTGCATTAGCCGAAGATATTGGTTCGGGCGACCACACAACATTGGCTACCGTTCCTAAAAAGAGTTCTCAAAAAGCCAAACTTTTGGTTAAAGAACATGGAATACTTTGTGGAATCGATATCGCCAAACGCATCGTTAATACTGTCGATTCAACATTGAATATTGAACAAGTTATGAATGAAGGCGATTCTATGAAACCCGGCGATATTGCTTTTTATCTCGAAGGAAATCCCGCATCCATTTTAACCGCCGAACGTCTTATTCTCAACTCGATGCAAAGAATGAGCGGTATAGCAACATACACCCACAAGCTCGTTCAATTAATTAGTGGAACTTCTGCTGTTTTGATCGATACACGAAAAACTTCGCCAGGAATGCGTGTTTTAGAAAAATGGGCAGTGCATACTGGCGGCGGTGGAAATCACCGAATGGGGCTTTACGATATGATCATGATCAAAGACAATCATATCGATTTCGCTGGTGGGATTCCGCAGGCCATTGATCGCGTTCATGACTATTTGAAAGAGAAAAATCTTCAATTATCCGTCGAGATTGAAGCGCGCAGTTTAGCTGATGTGAAAACTATTGTTGAACATGGTGGCGTGAATCGTATTATGCTCGATAATTTCACACCGGCGCAAATTATGGAAGCTCGGCCTTTCATTCCTGATAATTACGAAACCGAAGCATCGGGTGGAATCAACGAATCCAATTTGCTATCGTACGCTCAAACAGGTGTGAATTTTATTTCGATGGGCGCATTAACGCATCAAGTTCGTAGTTTAGATCTAAGCTTAAAGGCCTGTTAATATGCTGCGAAAAATTCAAGCTTGGATTTTCCATCTCCCTTTTATCAATGGATTTTTAAAGCTGCTTTCTCACATAAATTTTCCTGGGTTTAAAGGTATTTCACTCCTCGATGTAGCTCAGCAATTTCAAATAAGCTTAGGAAGTTCGCGCATATCCATGCGTGCAGCTGCGGTTTCGTTCAATTTTATTCTGGCTATTTTTCCTACCATCATTTTCCTTTTTACACTCACTGCTTATTTGCCTATTGATAATTTTCAAGAACGTTTGCTAAGCGCTTTAAGCGAAGTGCTTCCTCAAAACACCTTCTTGGCTATTCGAAACACCATCCTCGATATTATCAGCATTCAACGTGGAGGATTACTTTCTTTCGGGGTAGTCGTTGCGTTGTTTTACGCTACCAATGGCGTTCATTCCATTATTCAATCATTCAATGCGAGTATTTTTATCAAAGAATCACGGCCTACGTGGAAAATTTTACTCGTTTCTTTAGCTCTTACCATCATTTTATCCTTATTGCTTGTTTTGGCAATTGCCTTGATGATTGCCACAAATTTCGCACTCGAATTGCTCATCAAACATCATATCATCAACTATGGAATTAATTACGTTCTCATTTGGACGGGCAAATGGTTGATCTTTTATTTACTGCTGTTCTTCTCTGTCGCCTTTTTGTATTATCTCGGTCCATCGAAGCAAGCACGTGCAGGTTTTTTCTCCATTGGAGCAATAATAACAAGCTTTTTAATTCTATTGCTTCTCATTGGTTTTGCCTTTTTTGTATCCCATTTCGGAACATACAACACCGTATATGGTTCAGTTGGGGCATTAATCGCATTTATGGTTTTAATTAATCTTGTTGCGATGCTTTTACTTGCAGGTTATGAATTCAATGCGGGTGTTTATCATCTAAAAAATAAAAAATCGAAAGCATCAAAAAACACAGACCTTTCTTAATATTACAATCTATTCAATTAATTTTCACTTATGCGCTTTTTTATCCTTTGTCTATTCTTGAATGCTTGGAGTCTACTTTCTTTCAGCCAATCGTACGATCCCATCCATCCTCCCAATTCATATCAAAGTGTTGAAAATCCGAATTACTGGAAAAACCGTAAGCCATATCCCGGTTATTGGCAGCAAGATGTACACTATACTATCGATGCGAAAATTAATGAACGCACTGATATTGTTAGTGCTTCAGAGCAATTAACCTACTCGAACAATTCACCAGATACACTGCATTTCGTTTTCTTCCATCTCTATCAAAATGCGTTTCAGCCAGGTTCTTATTGTTCTGCTTTGCACGAAGCAAACGATTATCCGATTGTTTACGGACCCTATGAAAAAGATACATTAGGAACGGTTGTCCAAAATTTAACAATTGATGGTAAATCGGTGAAAACGCAACTCGATAATACCATCTTGAAAGTATTTCTAAACGAACCTTTATTGCCAAATTCTTCCGTTTCCATTGCCCTCGATTTTAAAACGTATTTCGATTATCGTGGAAGCATCCGCCGCCGCATGAAAGAGTTTGGTTCATATGGATCAAAGCATTTCGATGGTGTGCATTGGTACCCTCGCATGGCTGTTTACGACCGCAAATTTGGCTGGTGCACCGACCAGCATTTAGGGAAAGAGTTTTATGGAGATTTTGGTACTTATGATGTAGCACTTGAATTTTCCGACGATTTTGTGGTGGAGGCAACCGGTTTTCTTC
>JBIPLZ010000118.1:0-6729 GCA_044369395.1 Flavobacteriales bacterium
GATTGATGTATTTGTCAATTTCTTCGGCGGTCATTCCGATACCACGATCGGAAATGGTTAAGGTTTTCTTTTCTGTATCAATACGAACTTCAATATCTAAATTTCCAATTTCGCCTTTCACTTCACCAGCCGATGAAAGTGTGCGAAGTTTGGTGCTTGCATCAACAGCATTCGATACCAATTCGCGAAGGAATATTTCGTGATCGGAATACAAAAATTTCTTAATAATGGGGAAAATGTTTTCGGTATTTACATTGATTTTTCCGGTTGACATACAATTACGTTTTAAAGGATTCTGGCCGTTTTCAAAGGATATGCCACTCAAAAAAGGTGACAAAATGACAATGATTTTGAACGCTAAGATTATTCTGTTAAAAGAGAATGAAAATAAAAAAGGGTGTTTCTAAATTGAATAAATTGCAGAATGAAAGTTGATGTTCAGAAGGTCGCGCATTTGAAAGGGCATGATGGCGCTGTGTATACAATAAACAATGGAAAACTAAATAATCAGTTTCTTTCTGCAGGAAGCGATCGAATGGTTGTTGAGTGGTCGCTCGACGAATTAAAGCCCGAACATGTATTAGCTCGAACTCCTGGAGTTATTTATTGCACGTGTTTAATTGATGAATTTAATTTGCTTTTGGTAGGAAACGATCAAGGAGGAATTCATGTCATTGATTTAGAAAAGCGCGCAGAAGTTCGTTATTTATTGGGACATTCGAAAGGCGTTTTCTCCTTGTTATGGAATGCCGACCAACAGCACATAATTAGCTGCGGTGGCGATGGCAATGTTGTTTGTTGGGATGTTCACGACTTTCACTATAAAAAATCAATGGCTTTGTGTGATGCAAAAATCAGGGCTGTAGATTATTCAAAAAAACATTCTTCCATTGCACTTGCTTGTGGTGATAATAGCATCCGAATTTTTGACAGCAATACACTTGAATTGAAGCACGAATGGCAGGCGCATGAAATGTCTGTCAATTCGGTTTGCTTTCACCCTAACGGGCGTTGGTTATTGAGTGGATCACGAGACGCACATTTGAATGTGTGGGATTTAGAAAATGATTACGAACTACACAAACAAATTCCAGCACACAACTATGCTATTTACTCCATCGCTTTTCATCCCGATGGAAAATTGTTTGCAACGGCAAGTCGCGATAAAACAATAAAAATTTGGAATTCCGAGAATCTTGAATTTCTCATTCGAATCGACAATGAATTCCACCAAGGACATGTGAATTCAGTCAATTCATTGTATTGGACAAACTACAATAACTACTTGGTTTCCGGCAGCGACGATAGGTCCATCATTGTTTGGGAAATTAATTCGTAATTACAAATTTTTAATTACGAATTACGAATAGACAATTACGACAGCTAAATCTGTAATCCGTAATTCGTAATTGTTAATTCGTAATTGACAATTGATGGTTGTTTACTTCGCTGTAATCACAAACTCCGTTCGGCGGTTCATGGCCTTGCCTTTCTCAGTTAAATTGGAAGCTTTGGGCTTTGTCATTCCGAATCCTTTCCAAGTCAAACGGTTGCTTCCAATTCCTTCCATTAAAAGAATATCATAAACACGTTTGGCGCGTTCGTTCGATAATTTCAAATTCAAAGTTGGATCTCCAACATTGTCTGTATGTCCATGAACGGCAATCTGAATAGTTGGATTTTCTTTCAGGAAAACAGCCAGTTCTTGAATGATGAATATGGTCTGTGCTGAAAAGTCCGCCGAATTGACTCCAAAAGTTAAGTTGTTAATTTTATACGCTTTCCCCACCTTAATCTCATCAACCTGCATATCCATTTTTTTGGGTTTATTGAGCGTTGAGTCTGCCACAGATAGGTATTCACTCGAAAATGCTTTCCCTTGTTGCTTCACGGTAACAATATGATCTTCGTTAAAAGCCATTACAGCAACATATTTTCCGGTTAAGGTATCTACATCGATCGTAGTAATTTCTTTGGTTCGAACGTTTTGAATTTCAACACGAGCATCGGTTACAATCTGGTTGTTCTCATCTTTCAATTCTCCACTTAAAAAGAAAACGCGTTCGGGTCGTGCTTCTTTATAAAGGTCAAATGCATAAACATCCCAGCCACCCAAACCTTTCAATTTATCGGAAGCGAAATAACCAGTTTTCCCATCGGTGCTTACAAAGAAACCCAAATCGTCTTTTTCAGAATTGATTGGATAACCAATATTTTTAGGAGCTTGCCAGCCAGTTTCTTTGTCGAGTTTAGCAAAGAATATATCGTAGCTGCCATAACCCAGATGACCCGTTGATGAGAAGTAAAGTGTCTGTCCATCGGAATGAAAAAAAGGAGATTTCTCACTTGCGGGCGTATTAATTTCAGGACCTAGATTTTCAGGTGCTCCCCAATTTCCGTCTTTATCTTTCACCGATTTCCAGATATCTAATTCACCAATTCCACCCGGACGATTGCTCGAAAAATAAAGTGTTTTTCCATCTGCCGAAAGAGAAGGTTGAGAATCCCAGGTATTTTTTCCGTTTATGGAAGCTCCTGCATTTTTTATTTCCGACCAAGAATCCTTTCCAAAAACTGAATACCACAAATCGCAATTGAGCAATTCCGCACCTTCTTTTTTGCAGATGGTATAGAATAAAATGCGATTATCGGCCGAGAGACTTGCACCACCTTCGTTGGCATTTTTATTAAATGGAGGTGGCATCGGCTGGCCTGCTTCAAAAGCTGTATCACCCAAAGCATTGCTCCAACTGAAACGCTCAACAGATTTTACTTCGGTGTTAATCCCTCCTGTAAATTTATCCTTCTCGAATGTACGTCTGGTAAAATAAGCTCGTTTATTATCGGCTGTGATAATCGGTAAATATTCATCGGCTTCGCTCGAAATCGACTTTAATGGTTTCGGATTAAAAGGAACCGGTTTGGCAAATCCTTCTACAAAAAATGTGGAAGCCAACAGTTGTTCTCGCGCGTCGCTTCGTTCTTTTTCCTTTCCTGCTTTAGAATCCAAAAATTTACTGAGACTATTTTGTGCATCTCGGTAATTTTTTGCGGCAAATTGAATGCTTCCTAATTTATAAAATACCAAGGGATCTATATCGGGACAAATGGCTGTGCATCTTTTTAAATAAGGTTCGGCTTCTGAATTCTTCTTGCTTTTAATAAGTATGTCTGCAAGGACATAATTCGCTTGTGCAAAATCAGGATCCAATTCGATGGCTTCAGTAAGTAAAGCCCGTGCTTCATTTTTATTTGTCCGCACAACATCCAAAGCTTTCTCGTATAGTTTGCGTGCTTTTTTATTGGACGAAACTGGACATACGTCATCCATGTTCTGTGCACTTAAAGTCACACAACTAAAAAAGAACAACATTATAAAGACGCGCTTTTGAATGTTCACCGTTTATTTGCCTTTGAGGAATTTGTCCAACCCTTTTTTTGCTTCGTCTGCAGCTTTTTTCTTGGCCTTTTCAGCCTCTTCCTTTGCTCTTCGTTCGGCTTCAGCTTTCGCTTTTTCTGCTTCCGATTTCAATTTATCTTTTTCTTGATTGATTCTATTTTCGGCCTCTTTCTTCAAGCGATCTTTTTCCGCATTGGCTTTGTCGAGCAATTCTTTCTTCTGTCGCTCGGCTTCATCTTTCAAACGCTGTTCAGCTTGTTTTTTCAAATCGTTCATCGCATTGTTGGCCTGATTCCGAATGTCGGTGCTTACTTTGGGATCGGCAAATGTTCCAGATACTTTAATCGCAATAGGAATTACATCACCAATTTCAGCTTTTACCCCGTTTGAACTTGCTTTTGCAAGCATTCCATTTAAAATCCCGTTTGCCGCTCCACCAAATTCGGCACGTGGAATTTCCAAATTAACTGCATAGTTGATGCTTTTATCCAATCCGTTCTGCCCACCAATTTCGGCGGTGTAATTGCCTACTTTGGTTTTGAATGGCTTCACAGTTACATTGCCTTTTTCAATAGTGAATGAAGCTTGAAAAGGTTCCATTTTCCATTTCTTAAGTTTATCCATTTTCAAGGCCCCTGCAATTTTCTTAATCATTTCAAATCCTTCTATTTCGAGAACAGAAGTCTTCAAAGTTCCGCTACCATTCACCGTTTTCATATCTGGATTGAAGGCCTTATCTGCTTTACACGAGAAATTAAATCCGCTAACCGAAACCGTTCCATTGGTGTGTTCTGCAATGGGAGCCAATTGTTTCACGGTAGAAAATGTCTTAGCGGTTTCCTTCACATTCAATGCGTTCATATCGAGCTGAAATGCTACCGCAGGTCCAGTTTCGCTGCGTGTTTCATATAAACCACCTAGGATTATTGAACCTCCAAAGGTGTTCATTTTTAATCCCTCCAACTTCACTTCTTCATTGCGCAACAACATGGTTCCGTTCACTTGTTCCAAACGTAAATTGTCGTAAAGCAATGTTTGAATGTTTGCTTTTATCGTGAAGTCAATATTGGATGGTACTCGAATGTAACCTGCAACATCGGCGGGTTGCGACGAACTAGAATTTGTCGTACCAGCTGTTTCGGTTGTCATAAATGGATTGGCATCCAAGAAGCGACTACTCAAATTCAAATTTCCTTTGATTGCTTGATTTCGCATTACGTAAGCAATGTAGTTTTCTAAACTTCCACTTGCATGAAGATCACTTTTGCCAATGGTCATATCAAACTGGCTCAATTCGGCCGATTTAGGATTGAATGTCAATGATGCTTTGCTAATCATAACTTCTTGAGGAAGATCTTTGGATGCATACTGAAAACGCTCCAATCCTGCAGTTCCTGTTGCGGCAAATTGCTCGTATTGACCTTTATCAATCGACGACATGCGCCCTTTCATATTTACATCTGCCGAAACTATTCCATTCATGCGCGTTCCTGCTTCGAGCGGCATGAGGTCTTTGAGTGAACTCAAATCAACACGACCTTTAACAGAAGCATCGATATTAGGATCGGAAACGGGTGAACTAACTTGCACGCGCGCATCAATCGGGAACTGTCCCAAATCGACATGCAAGCGAGAAACGTTAATTTGGGTTTTATCTGCATCCACACCCGGACAAGTAATGCTAGTATTCACTTGTATGTTGCTAATTGCGCGCGGCAATCCAGGATATTGAATCGAACCATTTTCGATTTGAAGATTGAAGCCGAAACCTGGAATGCATTTATCGTTGTAAACCCCTTTCACAAATCCGTTAAACGCAAGTTTGCCAGACGATTTAACACCTTCAAAATCTTTGGTAAAAGCACCCGGAATAATGGAGATAAAATTCTTCACTTCGTTTTTCAATGCTTCATACGAAATATCTAAGGTGATATCGTTGGCTGGCATTTTCACGGAACCGGCAAATTTCAATGCGAGGTTATTCACACGCAATTCGTTATCCTTGAAAGCATAAACAGCATTCTTCAAATCCAAATCGAAATCGGCTTTATAATCAATAGTTGCGCGTTTTAAATAGGCAATTCCTCCATAATTAACATCTAGCGAATCGATGGTAGTTTGGGTTTCAAGTTTGGTGTTATCGGCTGTAAAATCGCCAGATCCTTCATGATTAAGACCATCTACAATGGTTGAAAAATTCATCGATTGATCTTCGTACCAAATTCGACTTGAGTTGATGGAATAATGTTGAAGTTTGGCTTTAAACGTTGATGGTTCCGAAGATGGCGTTTCGGGAGTATTGGACGGTTTAGTAATGTCCCAATTGGCTTTCCCGTCTTTCAATACCTTTAGATGAATGCGTGCTTGGTCTATGAAAATGGATTTGATTCCGATTTCATTTCCACCAATAATACTGAGGATGTCTGTAGTAATTCCAAGCGATTTTGCAGCAATCAAGGTATCGGATTTAAACTCTGCAATTCCAACTAAAGAAAGACCTTCTAGTTCGACACTGCAATTGGGAAAACTACGGATGAAACTAATATCCAAGTTTGTGAAATCGAGTTGGGCATTGAGACTCTTGTTCGCCTCTTCTTTTACTTTGGCAATGATTTTATTTTTGAAAAGAAAAGGAAGGATAAGTGCTACAATAAATAGAACCAATAGGAAGATCCCGCTGAATTTTAAAATCTTTTTTAGCATACTATGAAATTAGGGAAATTAACCTAAAATGTTTGGGTTTATTGCTTGGGCACGAAGAAAATGATCGGCAATAACTAAAGCTGCCATCGATTCGACGATAGGAACCGCTCGAGGAACTACGCATGGATCATGTCTTCCCGGAATTTCAATCTGTGTTTTTTCGAGTGAAGTATTCAGTGTTTCTTGTTTTATTGCAATGGATGCAACTGGTTTAAATGCAATCTTGAACCAGATAATTTCACCATTCGAAATGCCTCCTTGAATGCCTCCCGAGTGATTGGTTTGGGTTTTAATTTTACCATCAACATCCGTTTCAAAATTATCGTTGTGCGCTGAACCAAGCATAGATACACTCGAAAATCCGCTACCGATTTCAAACCCTTTTACGGCATTGATGCTTAACATGGATTTTCCAAGATCGGCGTGAAGCTTATCGAAAACAGGTTCTCCCAATCCAGCGGGAACGCCTTCAATCATACACGTAATAACACCTCCAACAGTATCGCCCGCTTGTTTCATTTCCAGTATTAGTGCTTCCATCTTCGATGCAGCATTTAAATCAGGACAACGAACAATGCTTGCATCCACTTGAGATTGAGCAGGAACTTGCTTCGGCATTTCACATT
>JBIPLZ010000138.1:0-6035 GCA_044369395.1 Flavobacteriales bacterium
GCCGAAATTAAATGTGTCTTGATCAAATTTTATTGCCGAAACGGGAATGTTTTCTTCGCCAGATGCTGTGGCTGAATTATTCACCATATCGGACGTTACTTTTCCGTCTGTTTTCTGATCGCATGAACTCAAGCTTGTTGCTAAAAGAACTGCTGTGTAAATTGGAATTATTATACGTTTCATTGTGTTTAAATAGCAAGCAAAAATAGGTAAAATGCAGCTTTAAATTGTATTTTTCTGATTGTTGATATGAATAATTTAATTGAATTGCAGGTGCCTAATATATAAGCTGTTGCATTAAATAAAATTAATGCGAAATAACAACTGGAAAATGTTGCTTGAGTGTTTGAATAAAATAAAGTCCTACTGATAATTCACGCACCTCCAATTGTTTTGATTCTCCGGCTGCAATATGAATGCTGCGAATAAGCAGTCCACGGGCATCTAACAAACGAATTGTTTGGTTCGTCGATGTAGTATTTTTTAATTGGATAAACTCATTTGCAGGATTTGGAAATGCTTGTATCCCGTTTTTGTCAGAAATATTAGCTACTCCAAGAGGATTTATAACTTGTATTGAAAGAGTAACCGACTCTCCCTGACATCCAATTGCATCGATTGCTAAAACTTCCACATTAATAACTCCTTCATTGTTACCCCAAAATGCAATCAATGAATCACGATCGCTTGTGTACACGCTGCTCGCTAAAACAGATGTATTTCCTGTAAAGTTCCAGAAGTAAGTATTTCCAGGCGCTCCCGATACATATATAACTCCTGTCGATGAAGTGTATTGTGAAGTTTCACCAAAGATCTGAATAACGGGACTTGGGAAAATTGTTGCAGTTAAAGTATCGAATCTATTGGGACAGCCATTTATACTTAATCCCAAAATATAATTACCAGAACTTAGTGAAGAAGTGTTGTCGAGTTGGGCATTTCTTCCAGAAGCTGTAAAGCCGTTTGGACCTGTCCAAGAATACGTTCCACCTGGAACCTCTAAAGCACTTAAGAATAAAATTTCGCCCTCACATAACTCGTTGCCAACCTGAATCACTGTTGGGGTTTGAGAAGGAGTTACACTTACTTCAATATCTCGCACTGCAACGCAGCCTTGACCTGTTACCAAAACGGTGTAAGTTCCTGCTTGTGCAGCGGTAATGTTATTAATTAGTGGGTTCATCGAAACCGAGTTGAAAAATGATGGCCCCGACCATTGATATTGAGCTGTTCCTGCTCCAGTGTATGTAGTCGTAAATTGTAAGTTGCCGCCTTCGCACACGGGTGAATTGCTTTGAATTGAAACATCACATGGAATACAGCCCGCCGGAGCTGTATAAGAGGTCGAACCTGTGCATGTTGGAGCAGCGCTAAAAACCGCTGTAACGGTATTGCTTGTTCCGTTCGAAGGTAAAGCACTTAATGTGTAATTAGTCGAATTGGTAAATGGAGCATTGATGATTTGTGTGGTCGTTCCATTACTTACTGTTAATGTTCCTGTTGGTGGTGGATTAAATGCAAATACACTTCCTGTTACTTGATAATTATTGGTTAAGGTATCGCAGGTACTTGGATTTGCAGTAACTAAACTAATTGCACACACAGCCTCAAACTCACAATCGTAATTGCCTGTTCCAGATGTCTGAGCAAACGTTACATTCGTTGCCAAATTCGAATAATTGGTGATGAGTAATAGATAATAATCTCCACTCGTAGTGGAAGTGAAATTGATGGTTTCAGTTGCTCCTCCTGCGTAACTACAATCAGCTGTATTATTGGAATCAAGGGCGTTGCAATTTCCTGTTGGATTTGAAAACGGACCAAAAAGTATGAAATCCAAATCGCGCGCATTGGAATTTGTTTCTGTAATTACATGGGTTCCGGGTGTGCCAATTCTAAAAAGAAACCAAGCGGGATTATTTACGGAGGCTAAACATCCATAATCAGGACCAACTTCAGCTGCGCCTGCTCCTGTAGCCGCTGGATAGGTAACGGGTTGAGTAAGGCAAATTTGAATGGCGTTGGCACATGATGAATTACCAACCTGCGCTTGAATGAAACTGCCAATAAAAATGAATAGAATTGTATATGCTTTTTTCATGCTATCTAATATTGAGTGCAATATAGCAATTGCACATCAAATCAGAAGGCTAGTATTTCTTCGTAGAGTTCTTTCACTGGTAAGCCCATTACATTGAAAAATGATCCATTAATTTTCTCAACTCCAACATAACCAATCCACTCTTGGATTCCATAAGCTCCCGCTTTATCGAGTGGGCTGTATGTTTCGGTATAATAAAGAATTTCTTCTTCCAATAATTGCCTGAATGTAACTTCAGTTATAACGTAAAACGAAAAACTTTTTTTGGATGATGTTAGACTTACAGCGGTGATTACTTCATGTGTTTTACCTGAAAGTTTACTGAGCATCCATCGTGCTTCGGTTAAATCGCTTGGTTTATTTAAAACTTGATTATTCAACCATACAATGGTGTCGGCAGTTATGATAATCTGGTTTTCTTGAATGTTCTTTTTGGCTTCATCGGCTTTTAATCGTGATAGAAACAAGGGAATTGCTTCTCTTTGAAGTTTATCGGGGAATTGCTCTTCCACATCCAACTTCATAATTTCAAATGGAACTCCCAAATCACTTAATAATTGCTGACGGCGAGGAGAAGCGGAAGCCAAAATGAGCTGGGTGCCGAAAAGTTTCTTAAGTATTTGCATAATTAAAATGTAAACCGAAAAACAAACATCGATATGATTCCTGATACTATGAGCAGTTTACATAGGGTTGATGCAAATGTATAGTGTTGTTTCTGATTGGCCCGGGCAACCCAAATTATAATGAGTATTAAAGGAATAATTACTGCAACAAGCAAATACCAAAACAAACCTGAAAAATCAGAAGTCCAAAGCAATTTTTCAATGACTCCAAATAAAATCATCAAAAACACGGCAATGCTGATGCAGATAAATTTGGCTTGCGTTTCACCCAAAACAATGGGAATGGTTTGGGCTCCGTCGGCTTGATCGCCTTCCATGTCTTCGATGTCTTTTAATATCTCCCGAACGAGGTTGCTCAAAAATGCAAAAACTGCATAGCCAATCACCAAAAAAGCCCCTTTACTTAAGAGCGCAGAACCCATTCCATCAACATATTTGTTGAGAATTTGCAAATTGACCATGGAGCCAGATGAAAATTCAAATAATCCAGCTGTAATTGGCACCAATGCTACTAAAAGGGAGATTAAAATATTACCCGATAGGAGTTGTTTTTTTAAGTGTGTGGAATAAAACCACAACGCAATGATGCTGAATAAATGGATGCTTGATAATTTCCAGTTGCCCACTTTCAGTGATAAATACACGCCAATTAGCAAGCCAATTAAACTCAAACTAATATGTAAAATCATGGCAACACGACGCTTAACAATACGGCCCACAATGACATATTCGGGTTTGTTGATTCGATCAATTTTGGTGTCAAAATAATCGTTAATAATATATCCCGCGGCCGCAATACTGATAATTGAAAAGTTCAATAATGCAAAATCGAAACTACTCATGTGCAAGGAAAGTCCGCTTACTAGAAAGCCACGGTTCAACATTTCCGAAATAGCATGTTGCCAAATCGGCTCCATAATTCCATAGCGAACACCATACATAGTTAATGCAATGATGATGAGATTGGGAAACCGAATAAGTCGGAGGAAATCAAGCATAAAATTGAAACGCAATGAGAAAGTTTGATTTGTGAAAATTACATGAAGAAATGATAAATCGAGATGTTAAATAGTTATTTCAATGTTAATTATTATTCTTTTCCGCAAGTTGATTGCTAAACAAAGTATAGACTTCTTTTAATTGAGGATAGTGAGAAAGCATTTCGATATGTGAATGGATTGTTGTCCAATCGTTACGACTAGCCGGACCCGTTTGCAATTGACTTGGCGATTGATTTTGCAAGTTATGCGTGCTTTGGTTTATTAAGGGTAGAAGCAGTTTAAAATCGAGCTTGTTTTGCTTGCACCACGATTCGGTTAATACAAGCAGATGATTGATGAAATTATTGGCAACCACCGCAGCTAAATGGAGTTTTATTCGAGATTCCTCATCCAGAAAAACAGCAGGGCCATCTAATTCTTTTACTATTTCCATGAGCCAAACTTTAGCAGTATCGTTCGATACTTCCAAAATGAGAGGAACGTTTTTCCAATCAATGTGAACTGCACTTGAGAAACTTTGATTGGGCCAAATTACCGCTGCATTTGGAGTGCAAGGTGTTAAGCGATTAATGGATTGTGTTCCTGAAAAATGAATCAAGAAAAGCGCTTTGTCTTTCAATTCATTGGCAAGTTGTTCAATGGCGTTATCGGAAACACACAAAAGAACCGCCGAATTTTCAGGGATTTCTTGAAGGCCATTCAAGTTAACGAGACCAAATTCGTTTGCGATGGATGCGGCATGTTCCGAATTTCTTCCCCAAATAAAAAGCGGTTTATCTTTAAAAATCGGGAGTTTTTTTGCCAGCTGTCGGGATAATTTCCCCGTGCCTATTAAACAAATGTGTTCCAGATTATGCACTTTTTTTTATTTGTTGTTTGATGCGTGTCCAAACAGCGATTCCGGTACCTATGGCCATAAGCAATGAACCAATCCATAAAATGTTAATTCCAGGAAAGATGATGGCTTTCATGATAATAAAATCGCCGGCTTTCGATGCTTTTTCCCGCACCTGAATGTGGAAGGTTTCGGTTTCTGTTTCGATCTTCCAAAAACTAAATTGCAAGCCTAAATCCATTAAATCATCCTCAATAGCTAACGTTGTATTGCCACGAAGAACATACAACGGCATAACGTTATGCGATTTACTATTTACGTTGATTACTTTCAATCGCGCTCCAACTGGAATATCACCCGTTTGAAGTTTGTTCGATTGTGATAGTGGAATTACCTTTTCAATGCCTTCTAAAATCACCAAACTATTGCTTGTGAAAATGGTATCGCCAATGTGCAAAGAATAATCAACTGCTTCTTTCCAACCATCATTCGCCTTTTCTTTCGGATCTTCTAGTTTGGCGTAGGTAACGTGTGTAAAAATATCGCGATTTAGGTAATGCTTAGTAGCGGGTTCTGCCACATTCCCCATGCGTGGATTGGTCTGAATAAGCGGAGATAATTGAAAAGCCTTCTCGATTTTACCCGATGCATTTTTAGTATAATAATCAACATTATAATAAATGTTGATTCCAGCAGTGGAGTCGCCGCGGTAACTTACTAGGTATTCGCCCATTGTAACGGTGTCGTTTCGTTCCAATAAGATATTTTCCTGGTTGGGGAATTCTTTATTTATATAACTTTTGTTTTGGGAGATAAATTCCTTCTTCCCAGCCGAAATCAATGATCCAATAAGAATCAAACCAAAACCAACATGCGCAATGGATGAACCCGCTTTGGGAAATTTTCCTTTCAAGATGCGAATGAAATAATCGAGGTTGGCACATGTTGCAAACAAGGATGCAAAAAGCAACATCAACAAAAGGGGCTGTTCAATTTGCATGTACAATCCTATGGCAATAGTGAATGCACATGACAATCCAAACGACAAACTCATTTTCTTAATGAATTCAGCCATGTTGGTTTTTTGATATTTCAAGAATTGACCAATGGCCATCAACAAAGCAATGATTATAGCAAAAGGAATTTGCCAAGCATTGTAATGTTGAATGGCGTCTTTCGGATTTGCCAATTTCGCATCGGCTAGTTTAGCAAACAGCTCAACTCCAAAAATGCCATTCAACCAAGCAAAGAAATCGGCGAGATTACCCGAAATGAACTTATTGATAGCGGGCGTTGATGTTGAGAACGTGATTTGAAATGCGGAAATAAGTAAAACCAAGGCTGCAATAAACATCCAAAATTCGCGGGAATTCAAATTCTCTTCTTCAGCTTGTTTCGGCAATGCTTGGGTAACCTGACGAATCATGATTCCAAGGGCAAAAAGAAGAAACAAAGCAGTTACTAATTTCATG
>JBIPLZ010000398.1:0-2622 GCA_044369395.1 Flavobacteriales bacterium
CGCAACAGGAATCATTCTCTCTACACCATAATGTATCGCAGTACAAATTGCAGATGTTGCTCTAAAAATATCAACCACTACCACAATTGAATCTGAATCTGCAAATAGGGGATAGGTTGCAGGTGAGAAGCAAGTTTGAATTGAATTTGCCAAGTCTTTCAAGATTATTGGTTAGATAAAAAAGGCATTTTTACCACTTTGGCAGTGAGAAGTTTATCGCGAACCTTAATGAAAATGGTAGATCCAACCGATGATAATAACATGGGAACATAGCCCATACCTATTGGTTTTTTTAACGTAGGAGACATAGTCCCAGATGTAACAATACCAATTACCTCACCCGATTGATCACATATTTCATAGTCGTGACGAGGTATACCTTTGTCCACAAGTTCAAAGCCAACCAATTTCCGCTGAACACCATTGTGCTTTTGATTTTCAATTTCTTCTCGATTGATGAACTCTTTGCTGAATTTGGTAATCCATCCTAGACCTGCTTCAATGGGTGAAGTCTGATCGTTGATGTCGTTTCCATATAAACAGAATCCCATTTCCAAACGAAGCGTATCGCGGCATGCTAATCCAACAGGCTGGATTCCAAATTCAGCACCTGCCTCAAAAATGGCATTCCAGATTGCATCAGCGTGATCAATGTCAAAATATACTTCAAAACCGCCTGCACCTGTATATCCAGTTGCAGAAATTAAGACATTTGGAATTCCTGCTAAAGTTCCTTTCTCGAATGTATAATAACCCATTTCAGAAAGATTCAAATCGGTTAGTTTTTGCAATGAATTAATTGCTTTTGGACCTTGAACGGCAAGTAAGGCAGTACGGTCGGAAATATTTTCCATTTCTACACCCCAAGTGTCTTGTTTCTTCAACCAATTCCAGTCTTTTTCAATGTTCGAAGCATTTACAACTAACATGTATTGATTTTCTTTAATTCTATAAACCAACAAATCATCAACGATGCCGCCGCGATCGTTAGGAAAACAAGAATACTGTACTTTCCCATCGCTGAGTTTGGATGCATCATTACTTGTCACTTTTTGAATTAAATCTAAGGCGTGTTCACCGCGTAAAATAAATTCACCCATATGGCTTACATCAAACACACCTACGTTATTTCTAACGCACTCGTGTTCAGCGATAACGCCAGCATAAGTAATAGGCATTTCAAAACCAGCAAAGGGAAGTATTTTAGCACCTAAAGCTGCATGTATATGATGAAATGGAGTTTGTTTAATTTCTTGAGTAGTATCCATGATCTAAATTTTATTGTAATGCAAACCTAAGTATTTCGAACGTTTTTTTTATCATTTCTTTCTTGCCGAATTTCAACGTTTCATATTGATTATATTCGCAGATCATTTCAAATAAAAAATCCGCAGAAAAATCCTATGAAACATACATTTTATTGTTTTGCATTTGTGTCAATTTTCGTGTTGCAGTTTTTTAATTCGCATCTTGAAGCACAAACATCCGATTGCTTTCAGCCAATTTCTTCGATGCAATTCCAACAAATTCAGCGGGAGTTGACAATCGTTCAAGGGCAAAATCAACGATATTCTTCGGTTGAACGTGCAATCAGGAATTGTTTATCAACCAATCAATTGATTGAATTACTGAGTTTCATTTCGGAAGATATTGATCGATTAACGCTTGCCATAGCAGCGTATCCAAGAATTACTAACAAACAGGATGTTTACGATATCTATAATTCATTTGCATATTTTTCTAGTGCGTTCCGATTTCATGATTACATTCAAACTACTAAAATCCCAGTTGTTCCTATTTCACCAATAAATCCGGGGAATCCAATTGTTGTAAATCCACGTCCAGTTGAAGTTACATTTCCTCTTTTAAATTATCCAGATGCATCTTTATATAATGGACCTAAAAACTGTATAACATCACTTTCGGAAAATGATTTTAGAATGTATGTGCGCGAAATTGCGACGATGAAATTGGAAAATGAAAAGATGGATTATGCAATTTCATTGGCGACCCGAACATGTCTTTCGACTGCTCAAGCAATGAAATTGTCGACTTCATTGAATATCGAAAACAATCGTTTAGATCTATTGAAAAAAGCATATTTAAGGATTTATGATGAAGCCAATTTTGATTTCGCCACTCAGGTTTTTACTCATATTCCAAACCAATCAGCCCTTCGTGATTTTCTAATTAATGTGAGGAAAGCAAATCAAGTCGCTCCAGTTAAACCAATTTGCCAAGTGAACGAAATGGAGTTCAAAACAATCAAAGACCCACTTGCTGCAGAATCTTCATCCTCTTCAAGATTAAATATTGCACGTGATCAAATTCCACGATTTTCGTGTTATAAATCTAATCAGATCAAACAACTCGTTGCATTATTCAGTTCATCTTCCGATAAATTAAATCTTGCAAAATTTGCTTTCGATTTTGTTGCGGATAAAGAGAATTATTTCTACGAATTAAGTCCGCTGTTTTCATCAAGCATGGACCGCCAATCCCTAAGTAATTTCATCGCTACCAAAAAATAATTGGAGCTAAAATATTAAGCTGATTCATGAAGGAATAAGAAATCAATTCCTAGTTTCTACTGTTTTGTTTTTTAAAAGAGAAGCTGAAATC
>JBIPLZ010000242.1:0-4043 GCA_044369395.1 Flavobacteriales bacterium
GCCATACTGGCTCCTACCAAGATAATTCCTAGAAAATAGAGGCAAAGGTGCGTTTCAGTATTGCTTAAAATGGCCAAATTTCCTTCTTGGTCGTTTGCTACTTTGATGAAAAACACATTGGATGATCCATTTTCTTGTTGCCATTGAACCATGCGCTCCACCCACATGTTGTTAATCTTGTAGTCATAAAGAAACATAAAAACAGAAGCCACAGTAGCTGTTAATACAAGCTGATAGATTCCACTTTTCATACCTTTTCTTAGTGTGAATTTATTCCCCCAATCAGCTCGCTTTTCCCGAATTCCAATGTAAAGCATGATGAAAACAATCAGTGAATTTCCATATCCTGATAAAAATTCCAATTGCAGATTATAGGAATGAAATCCTAAATAATATTGAATTAGTGTCCAGAAAATTAATAGTATAGCTCCAAGTGCTCCAAATTTAATTTCTGGTTTTACATTCATATTGAATTATTTGATTCGGAAAATGTACACAGAAAAAAAACATTATCAACATGCTCACTGCAAAAAACTTTCACTGACATTGATAGCTCGAGGATCCAATAGAAATGTTAAATTTGTGTTCAACCATCTCAAAATGAAAAAAATTAAGCTATTACTTGCGCTTTTCTTATTTTCTACTCATCTTATTTTTGCTCAGCATAGTAAGAAAGGTTTTGAATATTCGGGAATAAAAAATCGTGTTACTCTGATTGGCAAAAGCAAAATGTTTTCGGAAGGTGTGAAGTCGGTTAATTTTACGATTTATTGGAACAAAAAGAAAAATACAATTCAAGTGAATGCTGGCGAAAAGGATACTTGGTATACAATTCTTCTCAGTAAAGTTGATACTATTCAAGGAGTTGAAACGCATATTGGATACTTAGAAGGTACAACTCCTATCACAGATGCTTTAAGTCCCGATAAAAATCGCTTTGAAGTAAAATTTCAAATGGATCGTATCTCTATTAAAAAAGGAGAGGCTCTTATTGAAGAATTTCTTGTTGATGGAGCTACTATTTGGAACGACCAAACCATTTCAATTAAATAAGAAATTAGGGAATTAATTCGTAATTCGTAATTCGTAATTCGCAATTTGTAATTTCAAAAAATAACATGAACAGCCTAATTAAATAGACTGTTCATGTTTACTGCAAATTATTCAGGTTTTTTACCACCTCCGGTTTTCAGAATTTCATTGACAGATATTTCTGTAATGTACTTTTTCTGCCCTTCCTTATCGGTATACGAGCGATTCAGGATTTTTCCTTCCACCGCAACTTCCTGCCCTTTTTCCAGATAACGTTCAGCAAATTCAGCTGTTTTTCCCCAAGCAACCAAATTGTGCCATTGAGTTTCGTTTACCAATTTGCCTTCGCTGTCTTTGTATTTGTCGGATGTTGCAAGGGATAATTTTGCAATTTTTTTTCCGCTTTGAAGTTCTTTCACTTCTGGATTACCGCCTAAATTTCCTATTAGACGCACTGAGTTTTTAAGGTTGTTCATGTTACATAGTTTAATGATAAATAAAAACGGGTGCACCCTTTCGTTCCGGTTATCATATGACAGTGCAAACATATTTCGATGCAATTCAATTAATCGTCTATGAAACGTTTATATACGTATATAAATGTTTAAAAACGGATAATCTAAAAATTGAATCTTAGTATTGACATTGTAAAAACAGAACATTAAGTTTGTTTTATTATTAATCTTATCCTTATATAAAATGTATCCAGTTAAAAAATGTAATGAGTGTGGCGAAGCCATGAATGGCCGAAGCGACAAACGATTTTGCTCCGATCTATGCCGAAATGTATACCACAATCGAGAGCGAATTTCCCAAACCCAAAAAATTAGGGAAGTAAATACCATTCTCTCGCGCAATCGAAGAATTTTAAAAAATTGTTTGGAATCTCGTTCGACTAAAGTTCCTTTATCATACTTATACAAGAGCGGTTTTGATTTTAATTATCATACGCATCAATTAAAAGATCCTCAAGGAGAGCTCGTGGTCTTTTGTTATGAAGTTGGATATCAGCAAATGGAAAATGATAAAATAGCAGTCCGAATTGATCAGACACGATTTACTTAATTATCGATACGTTTTTTTTGTAGTTTTGCCGGAGTTAATTGTTCATTGAAGTACACTTATCCAGAAAGACCGAGGGAATAGGCCCTATGACGTCTTGGCAACCTCTTGCGAACGGTGCCAATTCCTAATCATACGATAATCGTATGAGCAGATAAAAATGAATATTCTTGTTCAACACTTCATGCCTGCTTTACTCTGTATTTCTGATTTGTGTCTTCTAAAAATATAGAAGTAGATAGAGCATGTCAAAACTGCAAGAAGCACTAAAAAACAGAATATTGGTCCTTGATGGTGCCATGGGTACGATGATTCAACGTCATGCCTTAGAAGAAGAAGATTTTCGTAAAGGGTATTTTGAAAATCATCAATCTCCCCTGAAAGGAAACAACGATCTTTTAGCTTTAACGCGACCAGAAATTATTTTAGGAATTCATGAAGCCTATTTTGAAGCAGGTGCCGACATTGCAGAAACCAATACATTCAGCGGAACAAGCATCGCTCAAGCAGATTATCATTTGGAGCATATTGTATATGATTTGAATGTTGCTGCAGCAAAATTAGCTCGCCAAGCAGCTGATAAATACACTGCACTTCAACCGAATAAACCGCGTTTTGTAGCGGGTTCCATTGGTCCCACAAACCGAACGGCAAGCATTTCGCCTGATGTAAACGATCCTGGTTACCGTGCCATCACGTTCGACGAACTTGTAGAAGCGTACACAGAACAAGTGCGCGGTTTGGTGGATGGCGGTGTTGATATTCTGCTTGTTGAAACTGTATTCGATACCTTGAATTGCAAAGCGGCATTGTTTGCTATCGATCAATATTGTGAAAAGCATGGAATCCGAATGCCTGTCATGGTTTCGGGAACTATAACAGATGCGTCAGGCAGAACGTTAACTGGACAAACTGCCGAAGCCTTTTTGTACTCGGTTTCGCATATCGATTTGCTTTCAGTTGGTTTCAATTGCGCCCTCGGTGCTCGTCAGCTAAAGCCCTACATCGAAACGCTTGCAAAGAATTCTAAATTCAGAATTTCGGCGCATCCGAATGCTGGATTACCCAATGCATTTGGACAATACGATGAAACGCCAGAACAAATGGGTGTTCAAATTCGTGAGTATCTCGAAAGTAATTTTATCAATATAATTGGTGGTTGTTGCGGAACCACGCCCGACCACATCCGCGAAATTGCTCGAGTTGCATCGGAATACAAGCCCCACGAAATTCCTCAATTAGAACCTCAGCCATTTTACAGTGGACTTGAACCTGTTACCATTCGCGAGGAAAGTAATTTTGTGAACATCGGTGAACGAACCAATGTTACGGGCTCGCGCAAGTTTGCCCGGTTAATTATGGAGGGCAATTACGATGAAGCGCTTACCGTTGCGCTTAATCAGGTGGAAGGCGGTGCGCAAATTCTGGATGTGAATATGGACGAAGGCATGCTCGATTCGGAAGCTGCGATGGTGAAATTCCTCAACCTCATGGCTTCCGAACCCGATATTGCCAAACTGCCTTTCATGATCGATTCCTCAAAATGGAGCGTGATCGAAGCTGGATTGAAATGTGTGCAAGGAAAATCAATCGTCAACTCTATTTCACTGAAAGAAGGGGAGGAGAAATTTATTGAACATGGTCGTTTGGTGAAACGATATGGAGCCGCTGTCGTTGTTATGGCTTTCGATGAACAAGGTCAAGCCGATTCATACGAACGCCGCATCGAAATTTGCCAACGTGCATACACGATTCTTACTGAAAAAGTTGGATTACCTGCAACGGATATCATTTTCGACCCCAATATTTTAACGGTTGCCACCGGAATTGAAGAGCATAACAATTACGCTGTCGATTTTATCAAAGCAACACGTTGGATTAAAAATAATCTGCAAGGTGCTCGCGTAAGTGGTGGAGTCTCTAATATTTCGTTCTCTTTCAGAGGTAAC
>JBIPLZ010000120.1:0-6649 GCA_044369395.1 Flavobacteriales bacterium
TTCCTGTTACATCGTAAATTTGGTAAGTCGATTTTACATCATTTATAACAAGTACATTTAAATAATTATTCGCCGGATTGGGAAATATACTGGTCATTTCATTTACATCAAGCAATCCAGAAATATCGCCGTAGTCGAGAAATTGTCGTTTGGAAATATTCACAAGTGCCTCAGAATTATTATTCCAATTCTGGGTTATTACTTCAAAAAGACGATCTGCCGCATCGTAGGTATTTAAGTAAACATCCATCGATATAATCAACCAAGCATCATCAAGAAAGTACTCTACCTTATCAAGTGTTTTATTTCCCCGTTCATCAATTTCTTCTGTAATTCGGTTAAATGGAACCCAAGTTTCGCTGATAAAATGCTCGGTTAATTCAACAAAACCTCCCGATAAAAACTCAGTAGACATGCGTTCTTCATCAAGCCATACTCCCGTTACATCGTTTTGCAATACATACGAAAAGGGAGCAGCTTCAACGATAGGAATAAATTCTGCAGGCCATTCAACATCAATTGCTCGTTGAGCTAAAATCCAATTAAAGCCATCCCAACTTGATAAATACACAGAATCTGGTTTGATTGAAAATCCTGCATATTTTAAGGAAAACTTTTGATCATTTTCCAAGATATTGGGAAGTCCATTTATTGAGCGATTAATTATCTCTTTCACCTTATGGCTTGAATTGTATGATAAAATAATTTCACGGGTTGTCTCCCAAAATTGATTATTATAATCGTACGATTGATATGTAGCAATTGCCAATAAATTATCCGAATTATAATCATCAACACGACGATCACCTACAATCAAAACCCAAGAATTCGAAATCCACTCCCAGTTTTCAAAACCCGTTTCAAAACCATTATTTGCATAGAGTGTAACTTGCTTAGACTGATTTTCAAACGTTGATCCGTTTAGAATTTGAGTGACTTCAACAGTTTTATTGCCAGCATCGTTGTATTCATAAATAATACGTTTCAATGGTTGAATGCCATCAGGATAATCAACATCACTCTGAGATAAATGACCTCCCGAATAAGAGAAATCGGTGTTTGTATACAAATCCCAAGTCTCATTTGTGGAATTCCAATTGTAAAATATTTCCTGCCAAGGTCTCCAATCAGGCAAATTTCGATTTTTCAGTACGGAAGTTTTATGATTGGAGGACAAGGGATTTTTGAAGCTATTTTCAACTTGCCCAAACAACATGTTGAACAAAGGCAAGGCAACTAGCAATGAAATGGAGTAGAACGTTTTCATGATGTGTGTTTTTTAGTTACTTAAAGCTACAAATCATTCCGCCTAGGCATTTTATCGAATCCTTGTTTTAATGAGTATATAATATTTGGAGATTATTTAAATATTGAAATCTATCAGCATACTTGAAAATTTATCTCCAATATTTCACGTGAGAACATGATGTTTTCTTTAAAGTAGTTTGGAGATAATATGCTTTCGAAATGTATTTTTACAGCATGAATAAAATCGAACATCTCGGAATTGCCGTGCGTGAACTTTCAAAAGCCCAGGAAGTTTTTAATTTGCTTCTAAACAAGGAACCCTATAAGATGGAACAAGTTGAACGTGAGAAGGTGAATACCTTATTCTATGAATTGGGAGAAAGTAAAATTGAACTGCTCGAAAGCACCGATAAGGATGGAACAATTTCGAAGTTTATTGATAAACGTGGAGAAGGTTTTCATCATGTTGCCATTGCCGTTGATGACATTGTTTTTGAAATGACTCGCTTAAAAAACGCAGGATTCGAATTATTGAGCGATGAACCCAAATCGGGAGCAGATAACAAACTCATTTGCTTCTTGCATCCTCGATCCACGGGAGGTCTTCTAATAGAACTTTGCCAGGATGCCAATTAACGAGTGATTTATATTCATTTCCATTGCAAAATTTCGTGTATTTTTCGCCTTTCAATTTCAAATAATTATGAAGTATCTAGCCATCGACTCAGCATTGTATATCGAAAATCGCAAACGTTTTATTGCGAAGATGAAACCCAATAGCATTGCCATTTTTGTTTCGAACGATGAGGTTCCTCGTAGTGCAGATGCAACATATACTTGGAGACAAAACCCTGATTTGTTCTATTTAAGTGGAATAGATCAGGAACAAACAATGCTGATTTTATTCCCCGATTGCCCCAATCCTAAAATGCGTGAAGTATTGTTTTTGCGCAAAACCAACGAACATATTGCCATTTGGGAAGGTCATAAATACACCAAGGAAGAAGGCAAAACGGCATCTGGAATTGAGAATATTGTGTGGAATGATTCTTTTGAATCGACACTACATGTGTTATTGACTTATGCTCAAACAATCTACCTAAATCAAAACGACCACGACAGAGCTGTTCCGGGTGTTGATTCGAGAGAATTGCGTTTTGCGAAAGAACTAAAATCGAATTACCCGCTTCATACCTATGAGCGAAGTGCTCCCATCATGCATGCTTTGAGAGCAATCAAATCGCCACTTGAAATTGCATCCATGCAAACGGCTTGTAACATTACCGAAAAAGCATTTCGTCGTGTTTTGGGTTTTGTGAAACCGGGTGTTTGGGAATATGAAATTGAAGCCGAGATTATTCATGAATTCATCCGCAACAGCGCGACTGGTCATGCATACAATCCTATAATTGCTTCGGGCCCTTCCGCTTGTGTTTTGCATTATGTAGAAAATAATCGACAGTGTAAAGCAGGCGATGTGATATTGATGGATTTTGGCTCTGAATATGGAAACTACAATTCCGATTTAACGCGTTGCATTCCTGTGAATGGGAAATTTACTGCGCGTCAGCGTGCTGTTTATGATGCTGTTTTACGCGTCATGAAATATGCGAAAACCATGCTTCGTCCGGGAACCCGTTATGAGGAATACGTGAAAAATGTTGGTTTGGCCATGGAAGAAGAGTTGATTCTACTTGGATTAATCGCTGCTGCTGCTGTGAAAGTTCAGGATCCTGAAAATCCTTTGTACAAGAAATATTTCATGCATGGAACTTCGCATTACCTCGGATTGGATGTACATGACGTAGGTTACCGCTATGCGCAATTCGAAGCAGGAATGGTATTTACTTGCGAACCGGGAATTTACATTCCAGAAGAAGGATTAGGCATTCGTTTAGAGAACGATATTCTACTCACCGAAAACGGAAATTTCGATTTGATGGGTAACATTCCTTTGGAAGCTGAAGAAATTGAGGATTTGATGAATTAATAATCCTGATCTCCTTTGAGGTAATTTGGATACCGTATTTGGTGAACTTTTCGAACTTCTTCCATCAGAAGTTTTCGAAATGTTTCAATGTTATCTTTTTGAGTTGCTGAGATGAAAATTGCTGGTGCGTTTGTTTTAGCCATCCAGCTTTTCTTCCAGTCGTCGAGTGAAAAATTCTCACGTAAAATTGGGGATAAATCATCCTCGTCTTTTTTCACATACGAGAACGCGTCGATTTTATTGAACACCATGATGATGGGCTTATCCATGCTTTTGATGTCAGTTAATGTTTCATTTACCGCTGCAATATGATCCTCGAAACTGGCATGCGAAATATCCACTACATGAATTAAAATATCTGCTTCACGAACTTCATCCAATGTTGATTTAAACGATTCGATAAGTTGGGTTGGAAGCTTACGAATAAAACCAACGGTATCGGATAATAGAAACGGAATATTTTCCAATACTACTTTGCGAACGGTTGTATCGAGTGTTGCAAATAATTTATTTTCTGCAAATACATCCGATTTGCTCAACATATTCATGATGGTACTTTTCCCAACATTAGTATAGCCCACCAAAGCTACACGCACGAGTTCACCTCTACTCTTTCGTTGAGTAGCCATTTGTTTGTCGATATCGCGCAGACGTTCCTTGAGTTTGGAAATTTTATCTTTAATAATTCGACGATCGGTTTCAATCTGACTTTCACCGGGTCCGCGCATCCCAATTCCTCCCTTTTGGCGTTCCAAGTGGGTCCACATTTTCGTTAAACGAGGGAGTAAATATTGGTATTGCGCTAATTCTACTTGTGTTCGGGCACTTGATGTTCGAGCCCGACCTGCGAAAATATCAAGGATCAGGTTGTTTCGATCCATCACCTTAATTTTCGCTTCTTTCTCAATATTGCGGAGCTGTGAAGGCGAAAGCTCATCATCGAAAATCAGCAAATCAATTTCGTTGGCGTGGATGTATTCAACAATTTGATTCAATTTTCCGCTACCCAGAAATGTTTTACTATCGGGTCGATCTAATTTCTGAGTAAATCGTTTTACAGGAATAGCACCGGCGGTTTCTGTTAAAAATTCCAGCTCATCCAAGTATTCATCCAATAAATCTTCGCTTTGATTACGGGTAACAAGTCCTACTAAAACAGCACGTTCCAAATTAATATAATGTATTTTAAACTGATGTAAATGATGAAGTAAATGTAATTAAATGATGCACAAGCTTGCCAAATAAAACCAAATCAATACCAGTACTTGATTTAATTAATTAATAGACACCTGTTTGTAAGAGGTTTTATTGTCATGAAAAACAATCAAGAAATTCTTATCGATTATTTTTATTTTTTCTTGCGGCTACAAAATATTTTTCCTTTCTTTGCAGCCCTCTAATAAAAATCAAACCGAATAGGTTATGTCAAAAGTTTGTCAGTTGACCGGAAAACATGCAATGTCAGGAAACAATGTTTCCTTTTCACACCGCAAAACTAAGCGTCGTTTCAATCCGAATCTTTTTACCAAGAGATTCTTTATTCCAGAAGAAAACGCGTGGATTACAATTCGTCTATCTACTTCAGCGTTGAAAACAATCGATAAGATTGGAATTACAGCTGCATTGAAGCGCATGGAAACTAAAGGCGAACTTTAGTATTCCGAATATATTGTTCTCTTGAAACGTCATTCTTCACAGGATGGCGTTTTCTTTTTTTAGTGCATCCAATAAATAAACCTTTAAACATTCACACTTGATGATTCGGTTTGCATTTATTTTCATTGGACTTTTCATATCAACACTATCTTTTGCGCAACAAGATCTTCGTTTTGTGCACTTACAGGTTTTTCCCGATTTTAAGTCACGCAGTATAAAAGTAATAACCAATCAAGCTTGGTCTGTAAACAAAGGAGATTCTGTTTTAAAATTGTTATTGTATCCTCAATTCACGATTGATGAGGTTTTAGTCAATAAAAAATCGGCAAGTTTCGAAAGATCGACTGATGGAATTTCAATTTCAATTCCCAAATCAAGCTCCAAAATTGAACTATCAATTACCTATCATGGCAAACCTCAGGAAGCTGTTCAGCCACCTTGGGACGGAGGCTTTATTTGGACCAAAAGCCAAAATGAAAAAGATTGGTTAGGTGTTGCTTGCCAAGAACAGGGATCACAATTGTGGTTTCCTTCTCCTCTTCGTTATAACGACGAGCCTGATAGTACACAAATTACTTGCACCTATCCAGCGGAATTGTTTTTTAAATCGAATGGTAAATTGCATAGTGATGCTAAAGACAGCAAAGGCAAACGAACTACTTCATGGAAAGTAAGCTGCCCAATTAACACGTATAATATCACTTTGAACATTGGCGATTATACGAAAATCTCCGATTCATTTAAACAAGCCGACGGCAGCAATCTTTGTTTGGAATATTATCCATTGAGTTATAATCGAAGCAGAGCCTTAGCACAATTCAAACAAGTGAAACCCATGTTGACTTGCTTTGAGAAATATTTCGGCAAATACCCCTTTGGCAATGATGGTTTCTCGGTGGTTGAAACACCTTATGTTGGCATGGAACATCAAAGCGCTATTGCCTATGGGAATGGCTATGTAAATGGTTACAATGGAGAAGATTATTCGATGATTGGGCTGGGCTTTGATTTTATTTTGATTCACGAATCGGGACATGAATGGTGGGGGAATTCAGTAAGTGCAAAAAACAAAGAAGACTTTTGGCTTCAAGAAGCATTTTGCACGTATGCTGAATATGTATACGTTTTTGAAATCTTCGGGAAAGACAAGGCCGAAAAATACATCGATGCAAAGAAACAACTTGTTGTAAACAAGGCTCCCATCATAGGAGCTGAAGAAAGTGGCATCGACATGTATACTAAAGGTGCGTTAATGATTCATTCGCTTCAGCAATTTGCTACCAGTGAAAAAGAATGGTGGGGAATATTGAAAGAATTCGCACTTGAATTTCGCTGGAAATCGATCAGTACAGAGGAATTGGAGAACTGGTTTTCGAAACGATTGAAAAATGTGAAACCTGTTTTCTTTGAACAATACTTAAGCTTGGCCAATCCTCCAATCCTCAAATTCCATAAGGAGAAGAAAGAAAATACCTATGTTTTCAGTTATAGAATAGAGAATGCGCTCGATGAATTTGTAATGCCCATTGTTCTGAAAAACTCAAAAAATGAAAGGGTGGTTTTGTTGGCAAATGGAGAACAGAATTCATACAGCAGTATAGATGAATCTCTTTATCTCGATTCAACTCATAGTTATTTTGAGTTGTTGAAAGAGAATGAATAAACTATTTCTAAAATCATTCTAGCAATTTTTCTATTTTTACTTCCTTGTTAAATAAACATCGATGAATAAAGCAAATACACTGATTAAAATAT
>JBIPLZ010000121.1:0-6638 GCA_044369395.1 Flavobacteriales bacterium
TAACTAACTCATGGATTTCAACCATGCGAAAAAATGGAATGATTCTACATTTTGTAAGTCGTGAAGCTTATCGTTTAAAGAATCAAGAACCTTTTCTTAAAGATCTTCAAGAGCTGTTTGGCAATTGTCTAATTATTCCTGAGGGAGGGGCTGGTTTAACTGGAATTGAAGGCGCTATGGGAATGGTAAACGATGTTGAATTATACGATTTGATTGCTCTGCCAGGTGGAACTGGAACGAGCGCAGCAGGAATTGCGAAAAAACTCCAAAACGGTTCGTGTAAAGTTCTTTGTTTTCAAGTGTTGAAGGGGGATTTTATTCTTAAAAATGAGTTGAAAGAAACTTCAGGTTTTGATGTTGATTATTTCCCAAATCTTCAAATCGATAGCAGTTATCATTTTGGAGGCTATGCGAAATCGAATGAGGAGTTGAGAAATTTTCAAAAACAATGGATTGATCAAACAGGTATTCCTATCGATTTAATTTATGGAGCGAAGGCTTTGTATGGCTTGTATGATAAATTTCAACTGGGACTTCTAGGAGAAAATCCCAATCTCCTTTACATTCATACAGGCGGTTTGGGCCCAAAAAATTAATCGAATGCTTTTCGATTGAAAATAAGAAATCCGGTTGTGAAAATGACCGAGAACTGCTGCTTACTTTGGTCGTAATAATTAACACTTACCGCAATAGGAGCGATAGGTGTATGATATACCAAGACAGCCGAAGCCATGAAGTATCGTTTGGCAAATGGTTCTCCATACGAAGCAGTTAGATCTTCATTTTGGAGTATTTGTTTGTGTGGCTGAAAGACATAGCCTTCAATGCGAAGGTCTAAGCGTGATGTAAAACTGAGGATGGTTTTTAAACCTGCTGCTGCATAATTATGCGCTCTGAATTGTGTCTGAAAGAGTGTTTTGCTTTCAGGAACTGGTGTGAATGAAGCAGCTTGTAATACGCTTGCTGTATAATTATTAAACAATGGCTGATTCGAAATTACTGCTTCGCCATAAAAACCTGCATGGACTCTTCCGCGTTTATTGAAATACACATCGTAATTCAAACGCATTCTCCAGAAATCATGAACCTTTCGATAATCTTTATTCAGCAATGAAGTACTTCCAGGATCATTAAACTCCTGTCCAGCCAAATACCTGAATTTTACCATAAACTGCGAACCGGTGGTTGCATACATTTTTCGATTGAGTGTATTGCGTTCTATACTTGTCCAAAAAGACCCATGATTGAAATTGGTTCTATCGGCGGTATCGGCAGTGGTAAATGCTTTTGTTTGGTAATAATCGTCGAACATTCGCACTGCAGATAGACCGGTTTTTATGCGGGTTTTGTTTTTCCATGGAAATACAATGGCTGTAGTAACTGAACGGTCGAATTGAATAAGATACGATGGCTTTACATCCTCGAAAAAAGTACTCGCGCTGTAGAAATAATCAAAATTATTCAGCGTGAAATCAGTTTCAATTTGAAAAGGGAGTTTGAAAGGGTAGTCGAGGGTAGATTTTACTTGAACAGAACTGTAGAATTTCCCGAAATACGAATTAAAGTCCAAGGCGAGGCCGAACCGGTTTATTCGTTTTAAATGAAGTGCGACAAAACCCGTATTGATTGGTTTTGAAGAAATAACTCCCCCAAACTGAGCTTGTAAATCTTTATCGATTTTCATTTGAAGCTTTAATTTAAACAGGCCTGTAGTTTCATCGATTCGCGCCGTTGGGTATATCTTCCGAATGCGTTCATCGTAAGCTGCACGATAAAAATAAGGTCGAATATTTTCGATGTTTGCGGGGAATTCCTTTTGCCTAAATGATCGTTTTATAAAATTCGATTGGTTCTTCGTCAATCCTTCAATTTGAATTTCGTCGATTTTAACTGGCTTTTGTTTTAAATAAAACCGTTTTCTTTTTTTGGCAAGGGAATCCTGATCTTGCCTTCTCGAAACCATCGATTGTATTTGAGGCATTCTGGCTAATGTGCTTTGGTATCCTCCTTCAATCATCGCCTCTGTTTCATCGAAATCTAAGATTCCAATTTTGGGTATTTGGGGACGAACAATTAGCATGTTTTCGGTTTCGCATACCTCGCCGTAACTGGTGCGCTCCATGAGCATGTTTTTTATTTGCGAAAGGATGTCTTCTTCTTGAGGAGGTTTAATTTCCGAAACGACTGTACTTCCAATAATGACATCGGGCAGAAAATCACGGTACATCACATCGGCCGGAAAATTATTGTATAATCCTCCATCAAACAGAAGTTTATCATCCACAACGATTGGTTTGTAAAAAAACGGGTAGGTCGATGAAGCGCGCATGGCTTGCCCTATATCGCCTTCTTTAAACACCACTTCGGCTTTGTTATAAATATCGGCAGCTACGCAGCGAAAGGGAACAAACAAACTATCGAAATTGTATTGAGCGGCTGCGCTTATTGCAGATGTTCGTTCCAAAAAGGCAAAATCCATGTTTGCCGGTGAGATTATATTGGTTGGAAAGCGTGTTTGAATAACCGAATCGATTCTAAATTTAATACCAACCCAGTTTGCATCAGGTTCGCGCTCTCTGTAAAAATAAACATATCTATCTACCTGCTTACCAAACACCCAGCCCTTGAACTCATCACTTTTAACGATTGTTTCGATTTCAGCTGGCGTATATCCCATAGCATACATTCCACCAACCAAAGCGCCCATCGAGGTTCCGGCAATGTAGTCGATGGGAATATGTGCTTCTTCCAATGCCTTTAAAACTCCCACATGCGCTAATCCGCTTGAACCACCTCCACTCAACACCACACCAACCCTTTGCGCCGAAGAAATGAATGGCAGCAGCAAAAAGGAAAGAAATAGTATACGAAAAAGCGACACCGATTGACTCGTTATTTATTTGGTATAAACTTACGAAAGATTGAGTGTGTTAATGATTCAGCGATTCCAAAAACGGATTAATTGTTTGAAATAGGGTGCTGACTGAATTAAACGACTTCCATACCAAGAAAATGCTTCGCCATCAACCAAACCAATTCTGGCTTTAGGCAGAAGTCGACTGAGCTCTTCAGCATGTTTTTCGGCAAATGGAAAGGGTTCGGAAGAAAGCAAAACCAAGTCGGGATTTAACGCAAAAAGCTGTTCGGGGCTTAAGGTCGGATAACGATCAGAAGAATCAGCGCTTAGATTTATCAGGCCGCATCTCTGAAGCATGTCGTGAATAAATGTATCGGAATTTACCGCCATGTAGGGATCACGCCAAATGAGGTAGATGGCTTTTTTGGATTTGTGTAGAGGCTCCAGCAATCCGAAATTCTGTGTGATTTTGGAAATAATCTTCGCGGCTTCTTCTTCCCTATTTAAAATTTCGCCCATTTGAGTAATCATGCTCAAGGCATCGTCAAGGTTGCGGATATCCGAAATCCACACAGGAACATGTTTGGCCAATTCTTCTAATTCGGACTGTGTATTTTCCTCTTTATTGGCGATGACCAAGTCGGGTTTAAGATCAATAATGCTTTTGATGTTTAGATTCTTGGTTCCCCCCACTCGGGTTTTGGTTTCGAACCAATCATCGGGATGAATGCAGAATTTCGTGATTCCAACCACCTCTTTGTCAAGCCCTAAATCATAAAGCAATTCGGTTTGCGACGGAACCACCGAAATAATTCTTTGGGGAGTTTCACTGACCGAAAATGTGCGACCCATCATATCGGTTATGGTTCTTAATGACTGAGATTTCATAGGGGCAATACTAAGATTTTTTGGAGTTGAATAAAAGCTGGGAGAATTCAGTGTCCCAAAAATAAATCGCTTTTCTTATTTTGAAAATGTTGTAATATCATGGCTTAAATGTTGCTAAGAAATTTCTGTTTGGGAAAACTCTTATTCAACGATTAAAATTAGACATCTGTAAATGAAAACAAAGGTTGTTTTAATTCTGCTATTTGCAATTTTCTGCAAAAATGGATTCGCTCAAAAGCTTACTATTGAATTATTTAATAAAACAGGACTCGATCTTGATTCGGTTACTCTAAACAAGGTGTATTGCGGAAAAATTGAAAAAGATTCATCCCTTAAAGTTCTAAAATGCAAAGGATTTTATTCCTCCAGCGGATGGCCATTACTAAAAATTTCCGGCATCATCCATGATAAAATTCCTGTCCGTAGTTTGACGGAATGTGGCACAAAGGCGAAGTTCATTACAACGGGGAAACACCAATTTGATATTTACTTAAGCAAACCAGAATTGGGCAATGTCCTGACGTTAAAGAAGCATGAGTGAGTTTTAAATAACGCTAAATTTGATTTAGTCCTGCAAATTCTAATTGGAAAAATTAGGACCTCTCAAATTTCCAAAATTTCCATCCTTCCCTATTCTGCAATTTTTACCTTTGCAGCATGTATTACAAAAACATCCTCGAAACCATTGGAAACACGCCGATGGTTCAGCTTAACCGCATTACCAAAGACATTAAGGCGACCGTTTTAGCCAAAGTTGAAACAACCAATCCTGGAAATTCCATTAAAGACCGGATGGCGCTCAAAATGATTGAAGATGCAGAAAAAGACGGACGCCTTAAACCCGGAGGAACCATCATTGAAGGTACCAGCGGAAATACCGGAATGGGTCTCGCCATTGCTGCGGTTATTAAAGGATACAAATGTATTTTCACCACCACCGATAAACAATCGAAGGAAAAGGTAGACGCGCTTCGTGCTTTTGGTGCCGATGTTATTGTATGCCCAACCAATGTAGAGCCCGAAGATCCAAGTTCGTATTATTCGGTTTCAAGCCGCTTGATTGCCGAAGTACCCAATTCTTGGAAACCCAATCAGTACGACAACCTCAGCAATTCACAAGCACATTACGAACAAACTGGACCCGAAATTTGGGAACAAACCGAAGGCAAAATCACCCATTTGGTGGTGGGCGTTGGAACAGGCGGAACCATTTGCGGAACGGGTCGATACTTGAAAGAGAAAAATCCGAACATCAAAATTCTCGGAATCGACACCTATGGATCGGTGTTTAAAAAGTACAAGGAAACTGGAATTTTCGATAAAAACGAAATTTACCCATACATCACCGAAGGCATTGGCGAAGACTTTCTTCCTCAAAACGTCGATTTCAATATAATTGACCACTTCGAAAAAGTAACTGATAAAGATGCTGCAATAATGACCCGTCGCATTCCACGTGAAGAAGGTATTTTTGCCGGAAACTCAGCTGGTTCGGCTATGGCTGGTTTGATTCAAATGAAGGATATGTTTAAGGAAGGCGATGTGGTTGTGGTGATTTTCCACGATCATGGCACACGTTACTTGGGCAAAATGTTCAACGATGATTGGATGCGCGATCGCGGTTTCTTGGAAGAAAAATCTCCTAAAGCAATCGATTTAATTGAACGCCACAAGCATTTGAAATTGGTTACTGTGGATGCAGAAGATTCCGTTTCAGAAGCATTTTCCATTATGCGCAAGTTTGACGTATCGCAAATTCCGGTGAAATTTGGAAACGATTTTGTGGGTTCTTTGAGCGATAGTCATTTGTATGCGCTCATTTGCGATAACCCAGAATTGAAGCAATCGAAGGTGAATGAAGTGATGCAGAAGTCCTTCCCATTTGTGAATCCGCAAGCCAAATTGGATGAAGTTTCGAAACAAATCAACCGCGAAAACGAAGCGGTATTGGTGCGCGATATGCTGGGAGCGGTTCACATCATTACCAAGTACGATATTATCGAGGCCTTGGGTTAATCTTCCTTCGGTTTTTCAGCAGCTGTTTTTCCTCCGAATTTACTGCTTACCCAGTGAATGAATGCATGGATGTTTTTCTCGAACAGGTCTTTTCCTGTTTCGGCTAAACGCCCCATGAGGATACTTGCAGCGAATCCAAGTCCGCTAATGATGATGTCTTTTTTACGTTCATCGTAGGGCAATACCTGCATCAATAAAATGGATGGAAAATGCCGACGGAAGAAATCGAGTTGATGCCCAATTACTTGTTCCGATTGTTGAATGCTTGCTCTTAATCGGACTTGTTCCTGTCGCAAGTCGCTCAAGGAATGAATCGGGCGCTTATCCATGGTTTGGGTTGTTTTGATGATCATACAAAATACGAATAACAGCGCTGGCAATGGCATTTCCTACAAAGCTGTTTCGAAAAGCAAAGAAGAACAGGAACGCAACAAAATAAATGCCTGCAACAAGTCCGTATCCCGCCATCTGACTATGCAGCAATTCGCTGAAATACATTGCCAGCATAAAACTTAGGAACAAGATTCCAAAAAAGAAAAACAAGACCATCATCAAACCAATAAACAAGAAGGCAATGATGCGTGCAATTTTTTCATAGGCCAATGCCTTTGCCAATTCCAAACGCTCTTGAAAATATGTGATAATTAAATCGCGCAAATCGGCAAAAAACTGAGATTTATTGGGTTCGTCCATTATTAAAAGTAAAATAAAATAAGGCTGACTCAATCGAAACTTCTTTTTTTAATGAAGATTAAATTTCATTTTTCAAAACATTGCATCTTCCTCCTTTTTCAATTATAAATATTTGTAGATTTGGGCGCAAAATTCGGGTCAAATAGCTAAACATAATCCCTTGCGGTGTGTTAGGTGTTTCCTT
>JBIPLZ010000122.1:0-6635 GCA_044369395.1 Flavobacteriales bacterium
GTTTCAAAATCATTTAAAGAAGATACAGAAGCTGTTCGATGGGAATGTGACGGAAGTCCAGATTTTACGCTTACAAAAGCCGATCGTACCGAACGCGGAACGGATATCATTCTTCACATTGCTGAAGATTCGATGGAGTTTTTGGAAACGGCGCGTATCCAAACCTTGTTAGATAAGTATTGTAAATTTTTACCTGTTCCAATTCGTTTCAACGAAGAGCAAATCAACAATGTTCAACCAGCTTGGACGCGTAAACCAGTTGATTTGACTGATGAGGATTACAAATCTTTTTATAAAGAATTATATCCGTATTCGGAAGATCCATTGTTTCATATTCACCTGAATGTAGATTATCCTTTTAACTTAACGGGTGTTCTCTATTTTCCTCGTTTAAAGAAGAACTTCGAGATACAGAAAAATAAAATCCAACTATATAGCAACCAGGTTTTTGTAACCGATTCTGTTGAAGGTATTGTTCCCGATTTCTTAACATTGCTTCACGGCGTAATCGATTCGCCCGATATTCCGTTGAATGTTTCTCGTTCGTATTTGCAAAGCGATGGAAATGTGAAGAAGATTAGCAGCCATATTACCAAGAAAGTAGCTGATAAATTGGAAGAGCTTTTCAAAAATAACCGTGAAGATTTTGAATCGAAGTGGGATGATATTCGCATGTTTATTCAATACGGTATGTTGAGCGATGATAAGTTTGCAGAACGTGGTCTGAAGTTTAACTTATTGAAAAATACATTAGGAAAATACTTCACGCACGAAGAATACCTCGAGCATGTTCGCCCGGTGCAAACCGATAAAAATGAGACTTTGATTTTATTGTATGCAGCCAATCAAGCGGAACAACATACGTTTATTGATTCAGCTATTCAACGTGGATATGATGTGCTTTTGATGGATAGTCCTCTCGATTCGCATTTGGTAAATATGCTTGAAAGTAAATTGGAGAAAGTTCGTTTTGTGCGTGTTGATTCTGATACAGTTGATAAGCTAATCGAGAAGGATGAACCTGTAATTTCCAAATTGAATGAAGAGGAACAAGAACGATTAAAACCACTTATCGAGAAGCAAGTAGAAGGCAAAATGTTATCGGTTCAATTGCAGTCGATGAGTGAAACCGATTCTCCTGTTCTCGTAACTCGTCCAGAATTTATGCGCCGTATGAAAGATATGTCGATAGCTGGTGGCGGAAATGCGTTTATGGCCGATATGCCCGATAGCGCCAATTTGGTTGTAAACATCAATCACCCATTAATTGGTCGCATTCTTCAAACTGAAGATGCTGACAAGCAAGCAAACCTTATTCGTCAGGCTACCGATTTAGCTTTACTCGCACAGAATATGTTGAAAGGTGAGGAGTTAACCCGCTTTATTCGTCGCAGTGTAGAACTTATCGATTGATATTAATGATAAAAAGAAATCCCGGTAATTGAGAAATCAGTTACCGGGATTTTTTTTATACAACAAAACTTGAATCTGTATTTCCTGCGAATTCATTGACTTATAATCAAACTAAGCGGTTTTCCCTTTCCAATTGCGGTAAACCATAAAGCCAATACCACCCAAAACCAAATAGGGCACCGACATTAAATAAAGGATTCCTGAATTTAATCCACGTCCAACGGTTTTTCCACCGTTTTCAATATTCGATTCAACGGTTGCTTTACACATAGCACATTGAGCCGCAGCTGGCTCTTGAATAACACTGATGAAAAGTGCAATCATGATGAAAATAGAACGAAGATTTTTCATGCGATTGAAAATTATTGAGGGTAATAGGGAGAAATCATTAAGTAAACAAGAACACCTGTTAGCGTAATATACAACCAGATTGGTAATGTAATACGTGCAATTTTTCTGTGTTTATCGAACTTCTCCGACAATGCTCTAACAAATGTAATTAACACGAGGGGAATAATACCAATTGAAAGCAGAATGTGTGAAGCCAAAATAAAATAATAAACTTTAAGTTCTGTCCCGCTACCCGGATGTTTGGTTGTTTCGGTTGATAAATGAAACAAGACATAGAAAACGAGAAATACAAGAGAAAGTGCTATGGCAGAGGTCATGAGCATCCGATGAACGGCAATGTTCTTCTTTTTGATGGCAATCAACCCAGCAATAAGAACACAAAAAGTAGTTCCATTGATTATCGCATTCAAAAAGGGGAAAATATAATAATTGAAAGCTCCAAACACTTCAATTTTAGGAGCAATAGCTAGAATCCCAACAACTAAAGGAATTGCAATACCCGCAACAATAATCCACGGGAGGAATTTCTTTTCGTTTGTTTTCGTTTCTTCGGTCATCGAATTGGATTCACATTTTCTTTTCTGGCCGAATTATACTCAGCAATCAATACTTTAATTTCATCAATCAATCGCTTCACATCTTTCAAACTCGTGCCTTCGTATATCCCGCGAATATGTCGGTTACGATCAATTAATAATATCATGTCACTATGTAAAAAACCACCTGGTGCAGTTGGGTCTTGCATTGCATTTACCAAAAATCCTTGAGAAGCTAAATCATACAAGGCTTTCTTGTCACCGGTTAAGAAATACCATCTGCCCGAATCTGCCTGTATCTTATTTGCAAATTCTTTCAGTCGTGCAATTGAATCTGTTTCGGGATCTACTGTAAAAGATACCAGTTTGAAATCTTCTAATTTCTTGAAATCATCTTGGTCTTGTACTTTCTTCATGAGCGTTTGCATAGCAGGGCAGATGCTTGGACATGAAGTGAAAAAGAAATTGGCGACATAAATCTTTCCTTCAAGATTCTTGTCGCCAAAAGGATTGCCATCCTGATCGGTAAATTGAAAAGGTGGAATAGTGTGATATATTGTGTCGCCCTCTTGTTCTCCAGGAATTTTCGGTCCGAAATATCCCAGTTTTTTGATGTTGTGTTTTCCTGTTGTAAGAACCAAATAGGCAATGGATGGCACTAACAGGATCATCAATAAGATGAGGATTTTTTTCACCTTATTTCAATAAGTCTTGAAAGTATTGAAGAAGATGTTCGCCTTCAAACAGACAGATGAATATGAAATAGATAATCAAAACCATTGGGAGCAAAATTGTCGCTCTCAAACTCTTCTTTTCATCACCAAGGTGCATAAAAACAAGAACAATGTATCCAGCTTTTACCAATGTCATGATGATGTAAAACCATTTGATAAGGGTCCAAGTACCAGGAGAAACATGTGTTTTTGAAAAATAAATTCCCACCAAAACTTCAACAATGGTAATAACTGAAAGCAATGCAGTTACTAAAAATATTTTTTTGCGAACCGCGCGACTTTGTTCAGGGGTACGATGGCCGTGACCTGCGCTGTATTCGAATGATTGATCAACTATTGGTTCCATGATAACGTGATAGTGTTAATTGGTCAGAGTAGGTAAAAGAATGTAAATACGAAAACCCAAACAAGGTCTACAAAGTGCCAGTAAAGTCCAGCTTTTTCAACCATTTCATAATGCCCACGTTTTTCGAAAACACCTGAAATAGCTTGCCACAAGATGATTGCATTTATGACAACTCCAGAAAATACGTGGAAACCATGGAATCCTGTAATGAAGAAGAAGAAGTCGGCAAATGCAGTGTGTCCGTATTCATTGTATTGAAGGTTTGCCCCTTGAACAAGAATGTCAGTAGGAACTCCGTCTTTGATAACCGTTTTGATTACACCTTCGCCTCCAACAATAAAAGTATACCATTCCCAAGCTTGAGATCCTAAGAAAATTAAACCTCCAACTACTGTAAGTCCTAACCAGAAGATTACTCCTTTTTTGTTATTAGAATGTCCCGCATCAACAGCAAGTACCATCGTAACGCTCGAAATGATGAGGATAAACGTCATCATACCTACGTACAATAGAGGCAAATGCGCATGTGTAAATGGAAAGTGGTGAAATACTTTTTCCACCAAAGGCCAACTTTCGGCGTGCACATGACGTGCATAACCAAGAGATATTAGTAGTGTTGAAAAAGAAAATGCATCAGAGATGAGGAAAAACCACATCATCAATTTTCCGTAACTCGCGCCGAAAGGAGAAGTTCCTCCTTCCCAAAGTTTCTTGTTAGGAATGTCTAGCGTTGCGTTTTGAGCCATGAATTGTAGATTCAGAATTTGGGTGCAAGTTTACCCAAAAAATCATTTAAAAAAGCGCATTTTATCAGGAATTTCTGAACAAGTACATTTTTTTTTATTGCATGAACAATAAAAAGATAAAAAGATACACCCATAGCCCATCCAAAAAATGCCAGAAAATCCCGCAATGACGAACCCCAGCGAGGTTTTTAGAGTGGTAATTATTGCCTAAGGATTTTCTGAAAATTACAGCACAATAAATCAATGCTGAAAAGATATGGGCCAAATGCACACCTGAGAGGATGTATAAAAAGCTTCCGGATGGATTTGCCGTTTTGCCTGCAAAGTAAATTCCACCGTTTGTTAAATCGCGCCAGCCTAAAATTTGCGTTATACAAAATCCGATTCCCAATAAAATTGTCAATCCTAGTGCATATGTTATGTGTTTGGATTGGTCTTTTTTTGCTGCAATAAGCGCCCAATTAACCGAAGCACTTGAAGCTAAAATGAGTCCGGTACTAACCCAAAACATAGAAGGCAGCGTGAATTGAAGCCAATTGCCATCTGCTTGACGAACTATGTATGCGGATGTTAAACCAGCAAATAACATTACACTGCTAAAAATAGCGATGTATAATAAACTTCGGTTTACACGTTCGCGAAGTTCCATTTCTTCTTGAGTTGCGTTCGAAAGTGTTTTCATGAAATGTGATTATAATTTGTCGATAAGAAGGGCCAATTGAACTACTGGAAGGTAAATAAAGGAAGCGTAAAGCAGTTTTCGAGCATCACTAATCTCTAATGTTGAGTGAAGTTTTATCGCTTTCATCATGAAATAAATTCCGCATATTGAAATAATAACAGCCGAAATGATTCCCGACATTCGGAAGAAATAGGGGAGAAGTCCAAACGGAATTATACTGCCTGTATACACCATAATTTGTAAAGCTGATGTTTTAGAACGACCATCTTTTGCAGGTAACATTTCAAATCCCGCTTTCTTATAATCATCTTCAAGCATCCATGCGAGTGCCCAAAAATGGGGGAATTGCCAAATGAATTGTATTGCAAAAAGAATAATTGCTTGTAAACTCATCTCCCCAGTAAAAGCAATCCAACCTAACATTGGGGGAATTGCACCGGGAATTGCACCAACAAAAACAGCAAAAGGGGTAATTTGTTTTAGTGGTGTATAAATAGCAACATACGATACCAAAGCAACAAGTCCTAAAATACCAGATAACTGATTTACATAAATCCAAAGGATTCCAATTCCTAAAATTCCAATAATGGAGGAGAAAATAATAGCTTCAGAAATAGATAGACGATCTTTAGGTAAAGGTCGATTTTCGGTTCGAGCCATTAATTTATCAAGATTTTTCTCAATGATCTGATTGAAGGCATTGGAAGCTCCAGTAACTAAAAAACCTCCAATGGTGAGTAAAATTGCAATAGACGTATCGGGTTTATCGGCAGCCATTAAGTAGGAAACAATAGCCGAAAATACAACGAGCGAGGCCAGTCTTAACTTAAGAAGCTGAACAAGATCCTTGATTTTAGAAAGGAAGGAAACGGATTCTGAAGATTGTGAAATATCGTGTGTCAAAAAAATATTCGTTGGAATGCCACAAAAATAGGCAAATGATTGGCTCTATAAACAGAATTTAAATGCGATTTGTTCTTTAAAAATCGTAATACCGATTAGGTAATGCGGTTTTAAAACTGAAAAACACCCAATTGGTATTTTGGTTAATACGATTATTCTCCTGCATTCTGCGAGATACAGTTAATTCTACTCGCATATTGGTTCGGGTATTAATTAACCACGATGCAGTTAACTCGGCAATTTTTACCGTGTTTTTCAGCCCTTGTAAAATCGTGTTCCCATAAATATTCGGAACCATGGTTGGACCACTTCCTATTTCGGCTGTACCCACAAAAATATTCTGCCCAACATTGCTTGAAATTCCTAGAATATTAGTCGTATCGGCACCGTATTGTATAAAATTCATTTTGGCTTGAACCCCCAATCGCTTGTATCGATAACGAAGAAATTGCACATTCTCAATGAAATTAGCTCCGAGTGGATGGGCCAAAGCTTGAGCATAATGGGTGTAGCTTTGATCTGCAGTGAAATGACCGTAAGTATAAGGTCTTACATAATTTAATTCGTTTTGCCAGGTGAGGTTTCGGATTCCTAAAAAGTCGTAGAACTTCCAACCAATTTGAAAACCTTGTTTATTCGCCCACCAACCATTTCCTGCTTTTACTTCCTTCATCGAGAATTCATCGAGAATGATCTGTCCATACAATTGATATTTTTTTAAAATAAGGGCCTTGAAGTTTAGACCAATCAATACATTATCGGGCGATCCTCTTGAAAATTCTACGGGTCTGTAAAAGATAATAGGGTTGAGGTAATTCAAATCAAATCCTCTTCGCGTGCCACTTGTGTCACCTCCTTGCCAAACAATCGATTCGAAAAGCCCCACATTCAACCATTTTGTGGCATTATAACTTAAGTGATGAT
>JBIPLZ010000123.1:0-6534 GCA_044369395.1 Flavobacteriales bacterium
CTTTTACTATTTTAATACCAGGTGTTTTATTAAAAGTTGGTTTTGTAATTATTGCAATTGTTGCGATAGGAATTATTTGGGTGAAAATTAGAAGTTATAAGAATTATGATAAACACGTTTTAGAGTACTTATGTGATCTGTATGCTTCCGAAAAAGAAGGGCTTTTAACTACAATTAATATGCTTATTACTTTGGCAAAAGAAAGCGTTGTTTCCGACGAAAAAGACAAGAACAATATTACTAAGAAAATAGCTATGCCCGTTAAACGATTTGTGGTTGATTGGACAGTATTCGATACTCATATTGTAAACGGAAAAATTGAGTTGGAAGAATTTCCCAAGATGATCGAAACATTGGAGAAATTTGAAAACCCTCAATTAGTTAATCACTCAGCTATAGATCATAATTCGAACTCTCATCCTAGTTTAACCAACAGGATTTTATTTTTAACTAGAAACTCAAAGCCTTAATTTTAAAATGGAAACTATTAATGTAAAAGAATTATTAGGTAATTTTGAAATGTTAGCCAATAACTTTCCGGATAATCTCAATCCCAAAATGCAGATAGTTTGTAATGAACAGCCTGAGTATATGGCTGACGAGTTACTCTTTTTGAGCGAAGAAATTCTTTCTTAATTTTTATGCGTATGGGGTGTTTTTGAACCTTCCCAAAGGGCAGCATTACAAATTGAGAAAAACAATGACAAACTTCCAAGAAATAGTCGATTTTAACGTTTTTCTTGGAGATTCAACTGAGTTTAGAAAGATTTTGATTCAATAACCATTTAAAAATATTTCATACAAGAATCAATAAACTTTATATCCAAGCATAAATGATCCTTCGAATTTTGCTTTCCATTGTTGCCGTTGTTTTCGGCTTTTTCTTTCCAGGTATTTTCGGCGCTATTTTTTTTGCTCTTATCCTGGTGTTTGTTATTAACGGATTTAATGTGAGATTCTTCAATCCTAAACGAGTATGGGTATCCTTCGTTTTCTCTTTCATTGTAGGATTTACCTTGATGTGGTTTTTGGGATTGATGGGAGCTTCCGAAACGGTTCATCAAAAAGTAGATGTCCTAAAAGTTGAGTTGGTTAAAATGGGGTATGAGCCTAAATGGTTTATTATTAGTCAGAAAAGGAATAAGGTCTATAATTATTTGTTAGCTAATTCAGTAGATGCTTCAAAACACCTTGAAGGTAAAGCAATTGACTTATATATTATTGATATTAACGGAGATGGTAAATACGATAAATCGGATTTTAATCTGATTAAACAAGCAAATGACCTTCTCCAAAAGCGTGATAATAAATTCAAAGGTGGAGTTTTTGATTATCTGAAAAAGGGTTTTTTCAGCAAGAGAATGGTGCACGTTCAAATCAATTGATTCTTCAGGTAAATAAGGCTAATTTTGAATGATAAATTGAAAATAAATAGACTTAACGAAATAATTTGATAAGTCGCGAGATTTAGACTTCTTTTAAATAAGATAACATCTTCAATAAAATCGATTCAAATGAAAAAAAGTAAAATAATAGGGCTATTAACTTTAATGTTTCTTTTGGGATTAACCACTTATTACATTTATCCAGAAGAAAAATTAACAAATGGGCAAAAAGCTGATAAAATTATAATTAATAAGGCTGATCACGAACTTTTATTATTTTACAAAGAGGAGTTGATTGCATCCTATAAAGTATCTCTTGGAAGAAAAGGGTTAGATAAGAAAACCAAGGAAGGAGACAACTTAACGCCCGAAGGCCGCTTTAAGGGGAAGAAAATGGTCCATTCTCAATATCACAAAGCAATTGGAGTAGGAGAATGGGGTGAATGTTGTGATGTTCTAGTTCATGGTCTTGGAGCCGAATATGGTCGGTTCAAAAGGTTTCATCGTTGGCGTGATTGGACAAAAGGGTGCATTGCTCTGACAAATGACGAAATTGATGAAATTTATAAGGCCGTCAATGACGATTTGATAATTGAGATTAATCCATAATTTTTTATAAGAAGCGATACGAAGTTAAAATCATTACCACGTATCAAATAATTTCTAGATTTACTAATAAGCAAAAGGTTAATCCAATTCACCTTAAATATCAAAAAGTTCAATGAGCAACAAAGTTCAAATTATCGCTTTATTCGATGAGACTGCAAGTAAACTCGAAATGTATCAAGAGCAAAAAGATGAGATTCTTGATTTGTTGAGACAAGGTAGGTTGGCGACTTCCGATTTTGGGGCACTAAGAGCTTATCTTTTTGATAAAGCATCAGAATTAGTTAATTCGGATAATGGAAGTAAAACAATTGCCTGGTTAGAGGAATCAGTAAAGCTATTGGATAGAGCCAAAGAGCAACCGAAGAATCCAACGCCCGAAGTTTATTTCAGTCCTGGAGAGGATTGCAGAAACCGCATTCAATTGGCTATTCTTGGAGCTAAATCGTCAATAGATATTTGTGTTTTTACAATTAGCGATAATCTTATCTCGGATACAATTCTTCAAAAACACAAAGAGGGAATTAAGATTCGAGTCATTTCAGATAATGATAAATGTAATGACGCTGGGTCAGATGTATATGATCTCTCCATGAAAAACGTACCTGTTAAAACGGATGCGAGTCCCGCTCACATGCATCATAAATTTGTAGTGATAGATAATTGTATAACAATCACAGGAAGCTACAATTGGACCAAAAGTGCTGCAATTGAAAATCAAGAGAATATTATAGCTCTTCATGACGAACGAATAGCTTCATTTTATTTAAAAGAGTTTGAAAGATTATGGGATAATACCATATCATATTGATTTTTATTTGATAATAGAATCATGTCAACAATGATTTAAGAAAAACTTTCTTGTTTAAACTTTAGAAAAATCATTGAACAATTATTTCAATTTAGCATTTTTCAATGTTCTTATTTGAAATATTAGAAAAACTAATAATATAATCGTGAAAAGTGGCCAAATAATACAAAATAACCAGGCATTAAATTCTTCATATGCGATTCCTAAACCATTCGCCATGGTAATGGTAAAATCGGTGCAGTAAATGTAAATTCTCTCAATCATACACTTGCTTTTAACCTGTTATTCCTGCGTCGAATAAAAAGTTCGATATTTATTACTACTAGAGCAAACATTATCAATGGCCAAATAATAACGAGTGTCGCAATATTCATGCTTGAATAATCGCCACTTCCTATTTTGTTGAATTTTTTAATTTCAGAATTCATACAATAAATTATTTGGTTATTCAGGACCGACATTTTACTGAAATGTTTATCGTCACAACTACGATTATGACAATGCCAAGTACAACTTCCTGACTCTGTTTTGTCGCTGTTGTATGCCTTTCCACTTTTCTTGAGATATTTAATATCGAATTTCCTTTGAGGTCTATTTATTTCATTTATTGCAACCATTAATAGAAAAGGGAGGCAAAACAAGGTTGAGTAGGCAATAATTTTTAGCATTTATTCTTTCGTTTTATATAATACTTTTATTAGTTGTAAAACACAGCATAGTTTCTCTTGTATTCGCTGAGAAGCTTATGAATTTGTTCAGATCCCCAATCAATGCGATCTATTAGACGAACCCTTGCTGTTCCTCTTCGGCGAGGCGGTCTATTTTCCCAATTATGCGTATCATCATAATCATAATCTTCATCTGTTTCATCTAATCCCTTAAGTTGTATGTTTAGAATATACTTTTGGTTTAATGGTCTGCCCCAGCGACCATAACTATTTATATCGTTGCAATTGCCTTCTACTATATTTTTAATGATAAATTTTTTAATTTTTTTGACTGAACTCAATGCAGGAATTCCAATATCTTCAACTATTAGGTCAAGATAAATGTCATATTCAGACGATCTAAGTATAAAAGCAATACCGATTACATCGACCCGGTTTAGGACTTCATCTAATTTGTAAAATAGTTTAACAGACGCTTTAATAAAACGAATTGTGTCTCTTCGCTTGGTTTTTGACTGTGGACCAAGATACATGAGTTTCGCCATTTCAAAACTCTCCGTATTGTGTTCGTTCCAGCCAAAATACCCAGGTAACATTTTCTTCATTTCCTCTTGAATTTTCTCTGGTTCCAATGGTGAGAAAAATGTATCAATGAGCCCATTCATTTTTCGATAGCGATCTTTGTCCTCAAAATCATAAAGAAATCCGCCTAAATCAATAAATAAACGCGCTTTATCGTAAAGTTCTAGTTTGGGTCTCGGTATGGCTTTCTTTTTCATAGTTTTTAATCAACGTTGGGTTTCATTTTATATTGTTAGAGCAGGAGGATAGGGTAAACTTAATTTAAAATGTTTAATTTATTAAAGAAAAATTTGTTTTATTTGGGAAAAATTATTTATTCATAATATGAAATCGCTTGTAATACTTTCTTTTTTGTTTGTTGTCTTCCTTATTACATTGTTATACTTATGGCGTGGTGTGCGTAAAAAGACGTTATCACGAAAGAAGTTTCTGATTGTAATTTTTAGCCTTCTTTTATTCTATGGTTTTATTGGCTTGATCTTTCATAAACGAATAGAAAAACTTATTTTCTTTGCTATTGATTATTTTTCGAATAGTATACCAGTTACTTCTAATTGCAGTTGTAATTTTGTTGGTGATTTACATAAAGATGCTTATGTAAATCACGTAAGTTTTGCCCGTAAGGTTAGCAACAATCGTTTAATTAATAATGACTCGACCCGAAAGAAGTTCATTCAGCAAAAACATCTTGTTGATGTAGTGAATAACGAAGGATATAGTATTGCTCATTTAACACATAGCAGTTCGCATTTAACACAACTAGCTTATGATCGGTTGAAAGAAATGGGTATTCGTTTTAAAAATGCTTTAAAATCGAGTAATGATATAGATGATTATTTTGTAGTGTCGTCACTTTCCAGAACCGAGCATACCGAACAAGAAGAGCTTCGAAAAATAGAAATAAATGCATTCAAAGGAATCTCAAGTCATTCTTACGGACTCTCTTTTGACATTAAAGAGATTCGGACACTAGGAACTTGTCAAGATGCTCAATTACAGTTAAAGCAAGTTCTCCATGAAATGCAGGATGAAAAGAAGATTCTGATTTGTACAGAAAGTAAATGTGTTCATGTTACGGTTATAAATTAATGCTTGTTTAAATAACCTTGTAAATATATTAATTGGGTTTTACTATTTATCCTTTAAGAGTTTGTTAATTTTAAAACTCATTCATTTCTATTTAGTTGCTTCTGATCGGTCTAAAGATTAAATTTTCGAAAGGTATAAAAGAACTAAAATTTAAATATCCTTTCTTTAATTCCTCAATACTCCCATTCAGATCGAAATAAATAGGGAGTGCAATCAAAGGTATGAACAATATTATCTTTTACAGGTATAAAAAATAACCAAGTTGTGACTTTATCTTTCTTATCGAATTGCATCCATTGTGAAATAACTACTTTGTTTTTTTGCTTTTCAATTGTGAAAGGGTTTATGGCAAAAGATAATCTCCAATCTTCCCATTGGTGTAAACCTACCTTTTTCTTTTGGCCAACTCTCATTTGTGCCAGATGTTTCTTTACCACTGGTGAATTTTTGATATAATCAGCACTAACAATTAAGTCGGTACCATCACCAAAACAGTAGTGTCTGAGAGCTTGAGAAGCCTCAGGAAAAAATAAATATCCAACTACGATCATTCCAATTACAAGTATCTTCTTATAAAACAGTATGATCAGAACCGTAATTCCAATAAGGATTTTTGTTTTTGTTTTCATGACATAAATTATTAAATAAATTACAATAATTCTATTTACCTGTATGTTTTCCTTCTATGTAATATGGTGAATTCATCCAAAACCATAAATGCCGAAGCGGAATTGAGCTGAAATAGTAATTATTATTTTTCCCTTCAAAATCATATTCTACAGATGCGCCGCCGTCTAAGGCAATGATACTAGTCAGTCCGAGTTTGGGCATAAGCGCTTTTATGTCTATCCATGAAATCAAGGAGTTATTAAATCCTGTAATAAATAGCAACTTATTATCTTTAATGTAAATGAATTGACGGTAATTTAATATTCTCATAGATGTGTCACCGATATGTCTAATTTCAAGCGAAATAGGTGCTTGTAATACATCATTGTATGCAGAATTGTTTCCTTGTGTAAAAATTGTCAAATGCCCTTTTTGATCAATGCCAATTCTTTCTTCATGTGGTTTTTTATTGTTAACCAGATGTTTGTCATCAATAACACCTTTGGTGGCGATATAATTGGAGTCAAAAAGCATCGTATTGAAATATAGTTTAGCTTCAGCTGAAATTTCATCACTTCCAACAGGTTTCAAAACAAGGTTATTGAATGTGTAGTTGTTTAATGGGATTTGAAAAACGGCAATTTGATCGCTAAACATTAGATTGTATAACTGAGCCCAGCTGTTTTTAAAGCTTCTGTCGCATGAATAAAAATCTAGGTTAAAATAGGTTTCATCAATACTCTTGTAGTATGTAACATCTGAATAGTGAACCGGTATCTCCTCT
>JBIPLZ010000124.1:0-6514 GCA_044369395.1 Flavobacteriales bacterium
ATTTCCGATAAATTATAGGCGGCCCGTTTTGGTGAACCAACCTAAACGGGCCGTTTGCATTCGAAATAGGTAATAGAAGCATGGTTTTTTTCAAGCAGTTGTTTTTTTCTCTCTGTGTTATAGTTCTTCTTGCTTCCTGCGGTGGAAATAACCAAGAAGGAATTTCTGTTGCCCGAGTTTACGATAAAACATTATCGCTTAAAGAACTTCAGCAAGCTCTACCTATAGGTCTTTCAAAAAAAGACAGCACATCTTTCGCGAAAGATTTTATTGATCAATGGATTAAACGAAATGTGGTTTTAAAACGTGCAGAAAGTAACTTGACTGAAAATCAAAAAGACGTCAGTCAACAACTAGAAGATTATCGCGTTTCTCTTTTGATTTTTGCATACGAAAGGGAATTAATTAGACAAAAGCTTGACACAACGATTAGTCCTTCTGAAATTGAGTTGTATTACAAACAGAACTCTGCAAACTTCGAATTGCGTAGTAATATTATCCGATTAAAATACATCAAACTACCAATTAAAACACCTAATGCTGATAAGGCAAAGCGTTGGTTTCTATCACAAAGGCCAGATGATTTTAAACGTTTGGAACAATTTGTAAATTTATATGCCGTTAATTTTTTGCTCGACGATTCTAACTGGCTTTTGTTAGAAGATGTTATCAAGGAAATTCCAATGGGGAATTATTCTATGGGCGATTTCAACTCGAATAAACGTTTTCTTGAACTCGATGATAAAGATTACCATTACCTTGTGGCTATAAATGGATTTATGGTAAAAGATAGTAATGCTCCATTGAGCTTTGAGAAAGATAATATTCGGAATATCATCCTCAACAAACGAAAAATTAAATTAGTTGAACAAATGCAACTTGATGCATTTAAGGATGCAATGAATGAAAAAACGATTGAACGATTTGATCTCCCTAAATAAATGATAAAGAAGATATTAAGTTTCTTGATTTTCCTTTTGCCAGGATTACTTATAGCACAACCGCAAAGCATCGATAAAATTATTGCCATTGTTGGCGATAAAGCCATTTTACTTTCTGAGGTTGAGTCGCAAGCTATGCAAATGGAGCAACAAGCAACGGTAAAAGACAGTAATTTACGTTGCAACGTTTTGGAAGATATTATCATTCAAAAACTACTACTTAATCAAGCCGAAAAGGATAGTGTGGTGGTTTCGGATGCGCAGGTTGATGGGGAGCTAAGCAAGAAGATTCGCTATTTTGTTGGTCAAATTGGATCAATCGAAAAGTTGGAAGCCTACCTGGGTAAATCAATAGTTCAAATCAAAGACGATTTTAGAGATCGTATTAGAGATCAGCTCGTTGTACAACAAATGCAGGGTAAAATTGCAGGTGATGTGAAAGTTTCGCCAGCCGAAGTAAAGGCTTATTTTGAATCTATTCCTGCCGACAGCATACCATTTATTGAAAGTGAAATACAGGTTGCCCAAATTTTAAAGAAGCCACCTGTAAACCAAGCAGAACGTGAACGTGTTCGAAAAGAATTGCAAGACATTCGTCAGAAAATTATCGATGGTCGCTCATTCGCTTCCATGGCTGCGTTTTATTCGGAAGATGTGGTTTCTGCAGCCAAAGGGGGAGAACTTGGATTTGTAGGTAGGGGAGATCTTGTTCCCGAATTTGAAGCGGCTGCTTTCGCGCTCAAAGGGAAAGATATTTCAGACATTATTGAAACAATGTATGGTTTTCATGTCATTCAGCTCATTGAGCGAAGAGGGGAGACCATCAATGTGCGCCATATATTAATTTCTCCTAAAGCTTCGGCAAATGATCTTGAATTTGCTCGTATCAAACTAGATAGTATCTCCGAAGTGATTCGATTAGGCCGAATGAGTTTTGAAGACGCCGCGCTCAAGTTTTCTGATGATGCGGATACGAAGAATAACGGTGGTCTACTAATAAATCCAGGCTCTGGGTCTACGTGGTTTGAAGTTTCTCAAATGGATCAAAGTTTGTTCTTTGTTGTCGATAAAATGAAGATTGGCGAGCTTTCAGATCCGGTACCAGTGCGAATGGGCGAGAAAAAAGAATCTTACCGAATTGTATCCTTGAAAGCTCGAACCGAACCGCATCGTGCTAATTTGAAGCAAGATTATCAACGCATTTTGCTGGCTGCCGAAAACGAGAAAAAAGAAAAATTGGTGAAAGATTGGATCGAACGCAAACGACAATCTTTTTTCATTAAAATTGATCCTGAATTTTCCGATTGTCCTTTCCAAAATTCATGGAATACTAATTAAACCTATTGATTTATTATGCAAACATTTAACTCAGATGTAGAAGCAATTAACAGTTTGAAAGATGCTTATACGCGCCTTGATGCTGAAATTGGCAAAGTCGTTATTGGGCAACAAGATGTTGTTAAAGATGTAATTATTTCAATTTTTAGTCGTGGGCATTGTTTGCTTGTAGGTGTTCCCGGATTAGCAAAAACTTTACTTGTTACAACCATTTCGAGGGTTCTTGGTCTAGATTACAACCGCATTCAGTTTACTCCCGATTTGATGCCTTCGGATATTGTTGGTACTGAAATTTTGGATGAGAATCGTCAGTTTCGTTTCATCAAAGGGCCACTTTTCGCCAACATTATTTTGGCGGATGAGATTAATCGTACGCCTCCAAAAACACAAGCAGCTTTGCTTGAAGCCATGCAGGAAAAAGCAATCACTGCTGCTGGTAAGCGCTACGAGTTAAGTCAACCTTTCTTTGTTCTCGCTACGCAAAACCCTATCGAACAAGAAGGAACTTATCCATTGCCGGAAGCTCAGCTCGATCGTTTTATGTTTAATATTTGGGTCGATTATCCCAAATACGAAGACGAATTATTGGTAGTGAAAAGCACAACCTCAGATGCTAAAATTGAGCTCAAGCCAATCCTTTCTGCCGAAGAAATTCTCTTTTTTCAAGATTTAGTTCGCCGCATTCCTGTTACCGATAAGGTGCTGGAATACGCTGTGAAGTTGGCTGTTAAAACTCGTCCTAACTCAGAACATGCTCCTGATATTGTAAAGAAATATTTGGCTTGGGGTGCTGGTCCGCGTGCTTCGCAGTTCTTGGTGTTGGGCGCGAAATGCCATGCCGCAATTCGTGGAAGATATTCACCCGATATTGAAGATGTAAATGCAGTTGCAACGGCTATTCTTCGTCACCGTATTATTCGAAATTACAAAGCGGAAGCAGAAGGTCTTACAGTTGAAACGATTATTAATCAGTTGTTGGATTAATTTCTAATTGATATTAAATAAAAAACCGGGCTATCGACCCGGTTTTTTTATGCTTTTTTTATCTCAATAATACGTCAAGCGGATTACATCTGCCAAATGTTTCGCATAGCGAATAACTTGACGTGTATACCCATATTCGTTATCATACCAAACGTACAGTATAACATTGCGTTTGTCGTTAGCAACAATCGTTGCTGGACTATCTACGATAGATGCGCATGGATTTCCAATGAGGTCACTCGAAACAAGCTCATTCGAAATTGAATACTGAATTTGTTCAACGAGTTCGCCTTTTAATGCAGCATTACGAAGAACGCTGTTTACATCTTCCTTGCTCGTATTGGTTTCGACAGTTAGTTTTAAAATAGCAAGTGAAACATTCGGAGTAGGAACACGCACCGAATTGGATGTTAATTTACCCGCCAATTCAGGAATAACTTTCGTTACTGCACTTCCCGCACCAGTTTCTGTAATAACCATATTCAAGGCTGCTGAACGTCCACGACGGTATTTCTTGTGGTAGTTGTCCAATAAATTCTGGTCGTTTGTATACGAGTGGATGGTTTCAATATGCCCACTTGAAATCCCTAAGTTTTTTTGAATCACTTTCAATACAGGAACAATTGCATTGGTCGTGCAAGAAGCTGCAGAGAAAATCGTTTCCGTTTTGTGATCGAAAGCGCCTTGGTTAACTCCGTATACAACGTTCGGAATGTCGCCTTTTCCTGGTGCAGTTAAGAGAACTTTTTCAATGCCTTTCGACTTCAAATGTTCCGATAATCCTTCTCTGTCGCGAGAAGCTCCTGTGTTGTCAATTAAGATGGAATTGTCAATTCCGTATGACGTATAATCAATCATTGCAGGATTACTTGCTGCAATCATCTTAACGTTATGGCCATTAATAATCAGTGCTTTATTTTCGAAATCTTCGATAATCGTTCCAGGAAAAGGACCATGAACTGAATCGGTTCTTAAAAGTGCCGCACGCTTACTAATATCTTCATCCGAATTGCTACGCGTAACAATGGCACGCAAACGAAGTTGCTCACCTTTTCCTGCCTGAATAATTAACTCACGAGCTGCAATTCGTCCAATTCGTCCAAATCCATAAAGCACAATGTCTTTCGGTTTTAAAACTCGTTTGTCGGCACCAAGAAATGCACTTAATTTATCTGCAATAAACTCTGTAACCGAACTGTAAGCTGCCTTTTCATTAATCCACTCAGTAGCAAGTCTTCCAATGTCAATTCGTGCAGGAGCAATTTCTGTTTGAATTATTTCTTTGGAAAGAAGCAATGTATCTTGAATGGTAATTGGCTTACCAACCATGTTCAATGCATAATTGTGTAATTGCAATATTTCACTTGCGCTTCTGTCTACAAGTTGATTTCTAAAAATAACCAACTCGATACTTTTATCGAACCATAACTCTCCAAGAATATGAATAAGCTCGATTGCCGCTTTTTCATCCCTGATCCATTCATTTAGCTCTGTTTCATAGGCCGAAGCGCCTTCATTGCTGTTTGACATATGCGTTTTGTTAATGATATTTTTGCGACGCGAAATTAGAAATTTATCGTCCTTAATGCACACGATTTTTTAGAATTATATCGATTTATAAAATAAAAAAAGCCCGAACAAACATTCGGGCTTAACTGGGAGCTAAATTTTAAATTAAATACCTATTCCATAATAAGCTCTTGCTCCATTCGGGTAGATTCCTTCTATTAACAAGCCTTTACGGTCAGATTTCAATGCTTCGGTTAAATCTTCTAGTGAATTCACCACCTTGTCGCCTACATTGGTAATGATGAATCCATCTTTAATTCCAATGTTTCTTAATCTTCCCTCTTTAATATTTCTCACTCGAAGTCCATGCTGAATATTCAATGCATTTTTTTCGTTTGCATTGACAGGTGAAAATTCAGCGCCTAATTCTTCACGCACCGATTCCGAATATTTTATGAGTCGGGTATCACCATTTTTATTTTTTAGAGTAACCGAGAGTTCTTTAATGGTTCCGGCGCGATTGATGGTTAACTGAACTTTATCGCCTGGACGAAAGCGTCCAACTTGTTCTTGTAATTCGGGAACATTATTTACTACAACATCTTGAATTTTAAGAATTACATCGCCTTCTTTTACACCCGATTCTTCAGCAGCTCCCCCAACATTCAATCCCGAAACATACACACCACTCAATTCACTAATGTCTTTTCGTTTACCTAAATCAGCATTTAAATCTTCCAAAACCACTCCGATGAATGCACGTTGAACTTCACCAAATTCGAGTAAATCGGCTACTACTTTTCGAACAATATTCACCGGAACGGCAAATGAATATCCAGAATAGGATCCGGTGTTGGATGCGATGGCTGAGTTAATTCCGATTAGTTCACCATTAGCATTTACTAGGGCGCCACCGCTATTTCCTGGATTTACTGCTGCATCGGTTTGGATAAACGATTCGATGGCAAATTTCTCATTTAAGATATTGATGTTTCGGCCTTTAGCACTGATAATTCCTGCGGTTACTGTCGATGTTAAACTAAACGGATTTCCAACAGCTAATGCCCATTCGCCTACTTTTACCTGATCAGAATTTCCGTAATAAATAAAAGGAAGATTTTTAGCATCCACTTTCAAAAGGGCTAAATCGGTACTTGGGTCGCGACCAATTACCTGCGCTTCATATTCACGTTTGTCGTTCAATACTATTTCTACTTTGTCGGCATTTTGAATAACATGGTTGTTTGTTACGATGTAACCATCTTCCGAAATAATAACGCCAGAACCAGATGCCATGGCTTTTTGAGGTGGTGCATTTCGATAAGGATTACCGAAAAAGAAATCGTAAAAAGGATCAATGTTGGCATCACGTCGGTTGTTAGTAACTGTTTTTACATGGACAACCCCATGAACCGATTGGGCTGCTGCCTGAGTAAGGTCTGGGGCATTTGCTAAATTGCCTCCTGTGTTTGATGCAAGTTGAACGGGAATTCGTTCTGAAGTTAGTCGGTTGAAACCACTTTGTGTAGGTTGGAAAAAGTGACTGAAGCTAAGTGCTGCAAGTCCTCCCATACACGCAATTCCTAAGGAAGAAAGAAACTTTTTCATAAATTGAAATGGATTAGTGTTTTTTGGGGCTCTCAAAAATTATGCCTACAGGATTAACAACAATGAACATTCTCCTGTTTATCTTTCTCTGAAAACTTGTTTTTTGAGCCATTTAATTGATTTAATTTTGTGTC
>JBIPLZ010000131.1:0-6206 GCA_044369395.1 Flavobacteriales bacterium
CTCTTGGGTAAATCGATTGAATTCTCTTAATATGATTTTTGCATAAGAGATCAAACCACGTCTTTGTGAATTATGGAAAATCCCCGCCACATGAGCATCAAAACCAATCCCAGCTAAATTGATAAAACCAATGCCATTCACCTCACCCGTATCGATAGCTTGTAGGTTAAAATCGCAGATGGTTTTAATTGCTTTTTTTAAGTTGAATTGAATCCGAAGACTGCGCGCTAAGCCATTGCCCGATCCCATGGGAATAATTCCTAAAGCAACTTGCGTATTGATAAGTTCTGTTCCAATTAAATTGATAGTTCCATCACCTCCAACTGCAATAACAGCTTGGTAGTTTAATAGAACAGCTTCTTTCGTTTTCTCTTTGGTTTCGGAAATCGAGTTACACAAAAAGATATCTGAATCAAGGTCAAATTCCAAACAGGCATTTCGAATTGCATCGGGAATGTGATTTTTCTTTTTTCCTCCCGAAATTGGATTGATAATGAAGCGAACTTTCGGTTTCATTGGTTACCCTTTTCAGAAAAATGTTCTAAAATAACCGTTCTTAGTTCTTCATTCATTCGCCCATTACCCGCAAGGATCTCTTTGCCAAAAATATAATCGTTGCCTCCAGAATAATCGCTCACCCCGCCACCGGCTTGTTGAACGATAAATGCTCCAGCGGCTACATCCCAAGGACTCAAGCCGTATTCATAAAATGCCTCAAATCTTCCACATGCCACATAAGCTAGATCGATGGCTGCAGAACCTAAGCGTCTTACCCCGTGTGATTTTCTGAGAAGATCTACAAACAATTTCATCCAACGTTCAAGTTTGATTTCATCTTTATAAGGAAATCCTGTTACAAGCAGTGAATCCTTAAGAAGGTTTCTGGATGAAACATGAATAAGCTCTTGGTTGAGATACGCATCTCCGCCTTCAATAGAATGAAAACACTCATCATTACTTATTTCATAAACAACACCCAAGATTATTTTGCCCTGATGCATTAGTGCGATACTGATACAAAACAATGGAAGTCCGTGGATGAAATTGGTCGTTCCATCGATTGGATCAATAATCCAAATAAAGTCTTTGTCTTCCCTTGCTATGGTTGCTTCTTCGGTGATAAAGCCAGCTTCGGGCATTAATATAATAAGTTCAGCTACTAAGCGTTCTTCCGCCGCTTTGTCTACATACGTTACAAAGTCATTTAGACCTTTTGATTCAACATCATAATCGGTGAGTTTTTTTTGCTCTGAGAGTATGAATGCTCCAACCCTACGGCTTATTTGACATACTTCAGCACAAATTTCATTGATTGAATCAGGCCTGAGCATGAGAATTTTGATTGTTTAATTTTCTAGTATACCAAATACCAGCAAATCCAAGTAAAATTAATGTAGAAGAGATGATTTGTGCCTGGGTAATGCCCAATCCAAGAATATGATATTGAGTATTTACTCGAATTGATTCGATTAAAAAACGCTCTGCGCCATTCAAGATTAAATAGATGCTGAAGAGTAAACCCGGAGTTGTAATTCGTTTTCTAATCGCCCAAAGAATTCCGAATAAAATAACAGCCATGATGGTTTCATAAAATGATGTTGGATAAACAGCTTCGGGTAATTCGTGACACCATCTGCCCACGCAACCTGGAATAGGAATTCCATCATTATTTACATTATGAGGAAACTTAAACGCCCACATCCAATCGGGTAAAAAATTCATCCAGCTAGGTTTGGGGTTATTGTTCACAATTCCCCAGTCACCATCGCCCGACATCATACAACCTACTCGTCCAATTCCATAAGAGAGCATCAAAGCGGGCGCACCTGCATCGGTTAAATGAAACGCAGACAAACCGTTCTTTTTACCGTAGCGAACAATTAATATTGCTGCCACTATCAGTCCGCCATAAAACGTTAATCCAGAAAAAGAAAGCAAAGAACCAATGGGATCAGCCATAAATTCAGCAGGATTTTCTAGATTATGAAAGATTTTAGCACCGAGTAATCCGCCAACTACACCCAATAAAATAATGTTGCCGACATGTTCTTCAGCCTTCATTGTTACTTTCTTTACTTCGTATTTCAGTTTCTTTTGGGCTTCACTTTCTTTGAAGCGCCAGTATATCATTCCGATGCATCCGAGTATACCACCAATTATATTACCTTCCAACGAAAGCAATGTTGATTGTGGATCGTTTACAAATTCGGAATAATTCAAAATCATATACAATGCTTTGAAACCGATTAAAAATCCAAGTAAACCAGCAATTACATAATCGGATGTGCTGGCTTGTTTTCCAACTTCAACATCTTTGATTATTGGCTTGAAAATCCCAAGCGCTTCTTTTCTACGAAGTTCTTTTCCTAATAACCAAGCTGCCACCATAAAAGCCAAAGCAACGAAAAATCCGAACGTTTGAATTGGCAATGCAATATGAATCCCAAAAGATTTTAGCAATTCGCTAATAGTTGCGTACATATATATTGATGTATTTAGGATGAAACTAATACTTATTTAATGGTGAAAATTCCTTCTGTATCCAGTTCTTCGAGTTGAATCTGCTGAATAGTATTTGTTTTTTCTATTAGAAAGGGCGTTTTGACTTTTATGTAATTTTCCGTAAAACCATACATCCAATCGCCATCTCGTTCTCCTTCCCAAAGTACTTTCTTCGATTTTCCTTTTTGGACCTCATAAAAAAAGCGCTTTTTCTTTTCAGAAAGAATATGAAGCATTTTGCTGCGCTCAGCGCGAACCGAGTTGGGAATTACATTGTTTAATTCAATGGCATGTGTATTTGCTCTTTCCGAATAAGTGAAAACATGCAAATACGATATGTCAAGCTCATTAATAAATGTATAGCTGTCTATAAATTCTTCATTGGTTTCGCCTGGGAATCCAACAATTACATCCACTCCAATACAGCAATTTGGCATGAGTTCTTTTATTAAAGCTACCCTACTTTCATAAACATCGCGTTGATATCGGCGTCGCATTCTTCTGAGCGTATCATTACTTCCCGATTGCAATGGAATATGAAAATGAGGAACGAATTTCTTTGAAGAAGCAACAAATTGAATGATTTCATCGGTCAGCAAATTGGGTTCGATGGAGGAGATTCTAAAACGTTCGATTCCTTCTAGTTGATCAAGTTCTTTGACCAGATCGAGGAAACTCTCTCCTGTATTCTTTCCAAAATCTCCCGTATTTACTCCAGTTAAAATAATCTCCTTGCTTCCAGTTTCTGCTATTAGTTTCTGGGCTGCTTTAATCGTTTCAGTCACCGTCTCGCTTCTACTTTTGCCTCTTGCTAATGGAATTGTACAAAAGGAGCACGAGTAATCGCAGCCATCTTGAACTTTGAAAAATGTTCGAGTTCGGTCGCCAGAGCTGAATGAAGGAACGAAATCAGTCACTTCACTAATTTCGCAGGCATGTATTTGTGTTTGAGTATTCTTCTCAACATCTGCAATATGATTCAGTATATTGAATTTTTCGTTTGCACCCAAAACCAAATCTACTCCCGGAATTTGTGCAATTTCTTCGGGTTTTAATTGGGCATAACAACCAATAATTGCAACATAGGCATGAGGGGAAATTTTTAAAGCCCGATTTACTAGACTTTTGCATTTCTTGTCAGCATTTTCAGTTACCGAACAAGTATTAATAATGAAAATATCTGGAGATGATTCAAATTCAACTTTCTCATAGCCTCCATCTTGAAATAGACGGGCAATGGTTGATGTTTCCGAAAAATTCAGCTTACACCCAAGTGTGTAAAATGCTACGCGTTTACTAGAGCTCATTTGATGGGCAAATGTATCATAAAATGTCATTACAGACACTTTAGAATGGATAAATTAGCATGTTTATCTAGGTTTAATGTAAAATTAAATAACTGATAATCAATATTTAAGATATTATTTAGCAAAGAGTTTTTTATCACCTCTTGCTTGAGTGAAATTTTGGGGTACATTTGCATTCCAATTTTTAAAAAAAATGGCCCGTTCATCTAGGGGTTAGGATACAAGATTTTCATTCTTGGTACAGGGGTTCGATTCCCCTACGGGCTACATATTTAATTGAAATAACGAAATGGCAAATCATCCTTCAGCAATCAAACGGATTCGTTCAAATGACGCAAAACGTCTTCGTAACCGTTATTTTCACAAAACTACACGTAATGCGCTGAAGAAATTGCGTACTACTTCCGACAAAAATGAAGCAATTTCTCAATTGTCTTCTGTTTCGTCTATGTTGGATAAGTTAGCAAAAAGAAACATTATTCATTCAAATAAAGCAGGTAACTTAGTAGGTAAAATTACTCGTTACGTTAATTCTTTGAAATAGTAATTTCTTTGAAAAATTTTTCAACCCCGGCTTCAACCGGGGTTTTTTGTTTTATAATTTATTCAACGAAATGCCAAAGGATTGTTTTTTACAAGTTAATTTCCATTTCTAGTCTCCTGTAATAATTGTCATTTCAACACGGCGGTTTTTTTGTCTTCCATCGGCCGTTTTATTTGATGCAATCGGTTTAGTTTGCCCAAACCATTCAGTATCTATTCTGTTCGATTCAACACCTTGGTTAATCAAAAACGCTTTTAATGCAAATGCTCGTTTTTGAGAGAGGGTCATATTTGTTGCTGGGTTTCCAACATTGTCTGTGTGTCCTGAAATAAGAATTTTCCATTTCGATTTTTTACTAAGCAATGTAGCAAGCTCTTCCAAAGATTCATTCGAACTCGCTTTTATCACGTCTTTCCCAGATTCAAATTCCAAATTAGCAAATGCTGTATTTAATACTTCCTGATCTTCTTTTGCCAATTCAGGGCAACCATTGTTAGAGACTACTCCCGGTGTTTGAGGACATTTATCAAATTCGTCAGTTACACCATCACCATCGCTATCAATTGGGACAACTACGTCAGGGGCTTTAGGACATCCTTTATCGGGGCCTGCAACATCAGGACAAGCATCTAAATAATCGGCAAATCCATCATTATCTTTATCTGGACATCCTTTGAATGCTTTCAATCCGGCTTTGTCAGGACAAAAATCTACCTTGTCAATCAAGCTATCACCATCGGTATCTGGACAACCAGCATAAAAAGATGGCCCAGCAAAATCAGGGCACTCGTCGTCTTTGTCTGCAATGCTATCACGATCTCGGTCTGGACAACCTTTTAAATAAATAATACCTGCAAAGTTTGGACATTGATCATCCAAATCAATAAGCCCATCTTCGTCCGTATCGGGGCATCCTTCAAATTCAGGTTTTCCTTTATCATTAGGACATTTATCCAATTTATTTGCAATACCATCTTGATCTGAGTCAGGGCAACCTTTCATCGCAACTTCCCCAATTTCTAGTGGGCATTCATCAAATTTATCGGCAATGCCATCTTTATCGCTGTCCGGACAGCCATTTAAACTAAGAAGTCCCGGGACATCGGGGCATTCATCCGTTCTATTTGAAACGCCATCTCCATCTTTGTCGCAAGGGTTTGGACGTTCAAAATCGTAACCAGTTACGAGTGTAATACCTGCTCTAATATTAGTTCCTCGGGTATTGTATTTATTAAATACGCCAAGAAGATTATCAGAAATAATTGAAAATTGTGTTAATCCAAGGTTGAGTGTAAACCCTGCTCCTAAATTCGCAATGCTTCGGTTTGCATAAGCACTGTTAACGCTAATTTCAAACACATCAGCAAGTCGTTTACTAAATCCAACAGATACGGATGGATATAATTTTCCTTTGTATGTATTACCCATCATTACAAATTGGATGGAATTTTTGGTTCCTAAATAATAATGACCTCCTACATAAAAACGCTTGGGAAGTGGCGTTGAATAAGATTCATACTTTTCATTTATACTGAAAGTATTTCCAAGTGAATCGAGGTAATTCTGGATGCCGTCAACAACCGTATCCGAACTGCTTGAGATGAATTCATTTAATGAAATACCCGAAAATGAAAATTCATCCACTTTATTGTAATAATTAACAGGTTCATTTTTCCAGTTAATCTTGCCCAAATCGAGCGCACTTGCAAACACATCAAATTTATCATTGATTTTATACTCCGCTCCAAGATTTAAAGCAAATCCTCTGTTTGTTCGATTAAAAAGATAGTAAGCGTTTGTTAATGAATCGGTACTGAAGTTTTTTAAACCTGAAGTGTTAATGAGAATATCCG
>JBIPLZ010000125.1:0-6489 GCA_044369395.1 Flavobacteriales bacterium
AAAAATTCTTCAAACGCACGTGGATGTGAACATTGTACAAAACGATGTATTGAACCTCAACGCGTTTAAAGCATGGCGCGATGAAAATGTACAAGCTGAATTTGTCTTGAATGCAGAAGGCAATTATATATGCGGAGTGGAGGTCGAGAAAATGTCAAAGTCGAAATACAACGTGGTGAATCCCGACGATATCATCAATGAATACGGGGCAGATACTTTGCGTTTGTATGAGATGTTTTTGGGGCCTTTGGAACAATTCAAGCCTTGGAATACCAATGGAATTGAAGGTGTTTTTCGCTTCCTAAAGAAATTGTACAACCTCTATTTCGACGAACAAGGCCAATCTAAAGTAACGGACGATGCACCTTCTGAAGCTGAATTACGCATCTTGCATAAAACCATTCGCAAAGTGGAGGAAGACATTGAGAAATTCTCCTTTAACACTTCGGTGAGTGTATTTATGATTTGTGTGAATGAGCTAAGCGATCAAAAGTGTCGCAAGCGTGCTGTATTGAAGGACCTCAGCGTGATCATTGCTCCGTATGCACCTCACATGGCAGAAGAACTTTGGTTAGCCTGTGGTGGCGATGGATCTGTGGTTGATGCAAAATTTCCGCAATGGAATGAAAGCTTTATCAAAGAAAGCACAGTTGCTTATCCCGTAGCTTTCAATGGAAAAGTACGTTACCAAATTCTGGTAGCTGCAGATATGCCTCAAGCCGAAGTGCAAGCCTTGGCCTTAAGTCATGAAGAAGCCGCTAAATGGCTACCCGAAGGCGGTCCTAAGAAGGTGATTGTGGTTCCTGGAAGAATGGTGAACGTGGTAATTTAAGGCTTCTCCACCCCACCGATAAATAGAATCGCTCCGGTTTGTTTATCGCGAATAAGGAACAGAAAAGGACGATCGGCGCGAAACTGTGGAATTAGATCTTCATGTCGATTGATGCTTGATTCAGTTGCCATCATCACAACTGTAACAGCTGCGGCTTCGGTACCTTTTTCATTTACCTCAACAAACGCTTTTTGAATAATGCGGCTGATTTCCAAAGGAGTTTTGTCTTTTGTCATCTTAGAAAAATCGGCACGATTAAAAGGAGCGTTCATTCCCATTTGCATTAAGACGTCTTTCAATTCGTAAGATGTTTCTAATTTGAATTTGGGAAGCCACAATTCTACTTTTTGGTTTTTTAATGCGTGTAATTGAGTGTCAATTTCTTTAATATTCAATGATTGAAGCATTTGACCTAAAGAACTACCTCTTTGGGGTAGAAGAACAACCATACTTAAATCATCGCCCGAATAAGGAAGCTCAATGGCCTGTAAACCATCAAATTGAGCATACTTAAAATTATCTTTCGAATACATCAAACTGCAGGAAGATGTGCTATTGTTGCTCTGATAAAATTGGGCTTCTTGCGTATTCTCCTTATCGAAGGTTTTCACCCAATCGCCTTTGAAATAAATGGCATTCGTTAAAACCAATTTTACCAATGGAGTAATATCTCCAGGTTCGAGCACCTTGGGGATTTTTCCATTGGTGTTCTTATATGCCCAATCGTTGATAGGTTTTTCGATCGTTAAAGGATATACTTCTGCATTATAATATTTCTTCGTGATGGCTAAATAATCGGGATGAAGTTTCAGGCGATTCCACAATGCATTGGCAACTGCTAATTTGACTTTCCCTTTGTTATTAATCTCCTCCATTCGTTTGGTCATCATCAAAAACCCTTCGTGTGTTAAGTTTTTGGGATAATGCATCACCTTTTCCATTTCCGAAGCTGTAAGTCCGCTGGCTCCGGCATAGGTCATGGCAAGAGCAGCACTTAGACTGTAAGGCGAGCAAAAGAGATTCTCTCCTGGCTTGTAGAGCTGTTGAGTTAATTCGATGCTGTGTTGATTGATTGCGGAAACAAGCTGCTCTTTTGATGTTTGAACAGATGTTTGAGCAAAGGTGGAGATGGTTAGCGATAACGTAGACAGTAAAGAGATGACTTTCATATTGTAGTATTTTTGGGCCTTATGCTACTCGTAGAATTTAGTTCAATTCTACACAGAAATTAATTCATAAAGCTGTAATTGTTACTCCTAAAAATGTCAGAATAATTGAATAAAATCAATGATGTATTATTTTTTATCCCATCAAAATAATACAAAAGCATCTAATTAAACATACCTATAAAATTGAATTGCTTTAAGAAAACTGTTTATAAAGTTGTTTTTGTGTGCATATTTTATTTAATTTTGTCAACTTGAAATTTTTTAACACAAACACATTAAATTTTTATATTCATATAAATATTTAAGAATCTATAAATCAGTCTGTTTTAACAAAATTTTAACCAATAAAATTGCATTTAAACCTAATCTTTACATAATCTAACCAAAAACAAAAACAATGAAAAACAACAACCCTTTTAAAATTTCAGCATTGGCATTATTTGCTGTGCTAAGTTTTGGACAAGTTTCCACTGCAAATGTTACGGAAGCTAGTCGTCTTGAAATTCAAGATGAAATCGCTCCTTCAAATTATCTTAATTTGACTTCCATGTGTTCGAATGACCCAAGCGTTAGCCGTCGTTGGAGAGTTCGTAATGCAACTTCTACACCGATTGAATTCACTTGGAATGTTTATGGAACAAACCAATCTGGTTCTGGACTTGCTGCCGCTAACGGTGATACTTACTTTGAAACAGTTGCTTTAGCTGGACCAAATACAACTAAGATTTTCTGGACTGTTGGAACTACTACTTTCAATAAAGTAAAAGCTTCTGGAGGTGCAACATGCGAACAAACATCTTGTTATGCAAGCGAAGTTGTTTCTTTCAACCAGAAAAAACGCAATGATGGTACTACAGTTTTAACTAGCCGTAGCGATGCTACAAAAGCTTTAGGTGCTCCTCAAAACAATGATACTGAAAACTTCGTAAGTCTTGGTTTTGGTGGAGATGTTACATTGAAATTTGCTAGTCCAATTAAAAACGGTGCTGGAAATGATGTTCGTGTAACTGAATCTACTTTTGGTAATACTTCATGTGCTCGTTACCCAGAAACTATCCGTGCATTTGCATCTCAAGATGGTTGTCATTTCATCTGGATTGGCGATGGTTGCCAAGATACAGATTTCGATTTAGGTTCTTTGGCTTGGGCACAATACATTAAATTAGTTGATGTAAGCCCAGTTGGAGCAACTTACCAAGGAACACCTGTAGCTGATGGTTACGATGTAGATGGTGTTGAGTGTTTGAACGGTAGCGAATCAAATCCAGTTCCTTCAACATTGGTTACTGATGTTGCTACTCAAGTTATCAGCTACATGCCAGGTCTTCGTAAAAACGGAACTCCTGTTACAGCTGCTCGTGCAATTCCAACAAATGCTTTAGGTTCTCCTGAAGGAACTAATAATGTTAACTTCGTATCACTTGGTTTTGGTGGTTCATTGGTTGTGAAATTTGATTATGTAATTTTCGACAATGCAGCAACAAACGATATCAGCTTAGTTGAAACTTCTTTTGGTAATCCATCATGTGCTTCTTATTCTGAAAAAGTAATGGTAGAAGGTTCATTAGATGGTAACAACTGGATTATGTTAACAAACGAAGACATCTGTTTAGATGGCGAAATTGACATCAACAATGCTGGTGTTGTTCAATACATTCGTTTAACAGATCGTTCTGCTACAACAAGATTCTCAGGAACTGCTGATGGTTATGATGTGGATGGTTTAGTTGTTATCAACGATTGTGATAATAACACTAGTACTGCTCGTATCTCTGATAACACAACAACTGCTAACGAAGTTGCTTCTGCAGATGTGTTCCCGAATCCATTCAACGAATCAACAAATGTTGAAATCACGACTGGTGATTTAGATAATTCAGTTACTATTCGCGTAGTTAACTTCTTAGGTCAGCAAGTTTATGTTGAAACATTGAACGTAGCTTCTTCAAGTGTTGTTCGTCACAATGTAGCAATGAACGAATTGAGCAAAGGTGTTTACTTCTTAACTGTAGAAACTAACACTACAAAAGAAACAGTGAAATTGGTGAAGAACTAATTCATCGAATCTAATTGAAAAAGCCTCACTCTGGATTTCAGAGTGAGGCTTTTTTATGCTTTGTAAACTCAAGTTGTTGAGCTACCAAAAGTTAATTCAGATCAAAAACAGATTATCGTTTAGATAAATTAAACCTAATTAAAATACTGCTACACCATTTTCTTTGGATCTACCCAAGCAGTGAATTGCTCATCAGTAAGTAATCCTAATTCAATGGAAACTTGTCGCAACGTTTTACCTTCTTTGTGAGCTGTCTTCGCAATTTTAGCTGCGTTTTCGTAGCCAATATGTGTATTCAAAGCTGTCACCAACATGAGTGAATTCTCTAAATGTTGTTGGATTTGTGGAAGGTTTGGTTCAATTCCAATAGCACATTTATCATTAAAGGAAACACAAGCATCGCCAATCAAACGAGCGCTCTGCAATACATTAGCAGCAATGAGTGGTTTGAAAACGTTCAATTCGAAATGTCCCAAAGATCCACCGATGGAAGTCGCCACATCATTTCCCATCACCTGAGCACAAACCATAGTTAGTGCTTCGGGCTGTGTTGGGTTTACTTTACCTGGCATAATTGAAGATCCTGGTTCATTGTCGGGAATTACGATTTCGCCTATTCCTGAGCGCGGTCCAGAACTTAACATACGAACGTCATTCGCTACTTTCATCAAAGCAACTGCTGCACGTTTCAATGCTCCAGATAATTCCACCATCGCATCGTGAGCCGCCAAAGCTTCGAATTTATTTGGAGCTGTCACGAATGGATAACCGGTAGATTCCGCTATTTTCTGTGCAACCAAAACATCGTATCCTTTGGGAGTATTCAAACCAGTTCCAACAGCCGTTCCGCCCAAAGCCAATTCCTTCACCATTTCCAAAGCGTTCTTAATTGCACGAATGGAGTTTGTGATTTGTTGTGCATATCCGCCAAATTCCTGACCCAAAGTCAACGGTGTTGCATCCATGAAATGCGTACGTCCTGTTTTTACAATGTCTTTGAAATCGTTCGCTTTCTTCAACAAGGTATCGCGCAACTTTTCCATTCCGGGAATTGTCACCTCAACGGCTTGTGTATACGCTGCAATGTGCATAGCTGTTGGAAACGTATCGTTGCTCGATTGGCTTTTGTTCACATCATCATTTGGGTGAAGCACTTTGTTATCGTCGGTCAATTGTCCGCCGCTTAACACATGCGCACGATAGGCAATCACCTCGTTCACGTTCATGTTGCTTTGCGTTCCCGAACCCGTTTGCCAGATCACTAAAGGAAATTGATCATCGTGTTGATATGCTAAAATCTCATCGCATACTTGACCAATGAGCGCACATTTATCAGCGTTCAAAACTCCCAAATCGCGGTTGGCTTGTGCCGCTGCTTTTTTCAAATGGGCAAACGCATAAATAATTTCCTTGGGCATACTCGCTTCAGGTCCAATTTTGAAGTTGTTGCGCGAGCGCTCGGTTTGAGCGCCCCAGTATTTTTGGGCAGGAACCTGAACGGCTCCCATAGTATCGTGTTCGGTACGAAATGACATGTGAATGGTGTTTATAATGTTCAGGTTTTTCAGTTTTTGGAACTGATTAAAATCCTTGCAAAATTAGAAAATCGGAAGCGATATTCAAGGACGATTTTGAAAATTGGATGCAATTGTATCACTACTTTAGCAACATGCGGATACATGGTCTTGGGCGAATTCTTTTCTGGCTAATTTCATTGGCTATATTCCCTTTGTCATCATTTGCTCAGGAAGATGACGATGAGATTCAATCTGTTCATCAATCTACCCAACCAAAAAGAAAAGCGATACTTGAAGATTTAGTGAAGCAGTCGGATTACATTGCCCTGGTTCAGCTTCCTAATCAATCGCCGGATTCATTATCCTGTATGTTTCACGATATGGGAACAGGGGTTTACATTATCAACTTCAAACCCATTGAGGTGTATAAGCAAACGTTTCCCTTATACAACGAGCACTATTTGTTTGAACATTCTACCAATGAAAAGCTTGGAACAGATCTGTATCGGCAAGGCGAACGCTGTTATGTGTTTTTGAATAATAATGAACCTAAAACCATTGGTGATGCTCCAGATTTACGTTTGCTCCAAAATCAAAGCGGTATTCCCAGTTTGTTGTTGGGCGGACTCATTGCCGAAAAAGACATCCAAGAAAAAGAGCTAAAACGATTGTGCGAACCTTCTAGGTTCGTCAAAGCGGCATTAAGAGGCGACACCATTGCCATGAAACGCATGGCACGTAATCATGTCGATTTTTTAAATCAGTTTGACGAGCGCTCTTCAATGCAATCATTTTTTGGTTTCTCCAGGTGGCTCATGGGAATGCGCGGAATGGATGGGGTGATGTTAGACAGCTGTTCTATGCATATTGCCATTTGGCCCGGCTGGAGTGATTATTATTATTGGGTAAATACAG
>JBIPLZ010000126.1:0-6397 GCA_044369395.1 Flavobacteriales bacterium
GCCCCAGATCCTTCATACCATTGAACACCGGTTGAAACACCAGTATTTTCGGGGTTAATACCTAACTGCTTTAGAACAGGAGAAATGTTAATGGTAGATAAAGTTGTGGTTGACATATGAATAATTTTTGAAGGCGCAAATTACGGAATAATATGCCGGAAATTTATAAACGGATTGAATTTAATAGCAAGAGCACAAAACAAAAAAACCGCTATATAAAGCGGCTTTCCGAAAAACATGCAAATTATTGGTTAATAAAAAACCCCTTTGAAGAATTTTGGTCTCCAAGGGGGCTTTTGTTATTTACCTATAGAAATATACAGGAACTATATTGACTCAAGGATGGAATTTTCGTCAATGCCAAAAATTAGCATTTTTCCGGTGTCAATAATTGGACGACGAATCATGCTTGTGTTTTCGAGCATAAGCAAAACTGCAGAATCTTCGTCTTTCAATGTGGCTTGCTTCTCAGCAGGCATTTTTTTCCACGTTAAACCTTGCTTGTTTACAAATTTAATCCAGGGTTCTTTTTTAAACCATTCCCTTAAAATTTCTTCTGTAATCCCTTCTTTTTTATAATCATGAAAAGCATATTGCGCACCATTGTTATCGAGGATATCAAATGCCTTTTGCATGGTGTTACAGTTTTTTATTCCGTATATGATCATAAGTAGTTGGGTTTAATGAACAAATCGAAATTAAACTTATTTAACGGATTTTAATGCATTAATTATTTAAACGCATTTAAACCTGTAATATCCATTCCAGTGATAAGCAAATGTATATCATGCGTGCCTTCGTATGTTACCACCGACTCAAGATTCATCATGTGACGCATAATTGGATATTCGCCTGTAATGCCCATTCCTCCATGCATTTGACGAGCTTCTCTTGCGATTTCTAATGCCATATTCACGTTATTACGCTTCGCCATTGAAATTTGGGCTGCTGTTGCACGGTCTTCATTACGAAGAACACCCAATCTCCAACATAACAATTGCGCTTTGGTAATTTCGGTAATCATTTCAGCCAATTTCTTTTGTTGAAGCTGGAAACCTGCAATTGGTTTACCGAACTGAACTCGTTCTTTCGAATAACGTAAAGCAGAATCGTAACAATCCATTGCAGCACCAATTACACCCCAAGCAATTCCATAACGAGCTGAATTTAAACAGCCAAGAGGACCTTTCAATCCTTCCACATTGGGAAGTAAATTCTCTTTCGGAACTTTCACGTTATCAAATACAAGTTCACCCGTTGCAGAAGCACGAAGCGACCATTTATCATGCGTTTCTGGTGTTGTGAAACCCTCCATTCCACGTTCAACAATGATCCCACGAATTTTACCTTCATCATTCTTTGCCCAAACAACTGCGATATCTGCAAAAGGAGCGTTCGAAATCCACATTTTGGCACCATTAAGCAAATAATGATCGCCCATATCTTTGATATTGGTAATCATGCTCCCTGGGTCTGATCCAGAATCCGGTTCAGTCAAACCAAAACACCCCATCATTTCGCCTGTGGCTAATTTGGGAAGGTATTTCATTCGTTGTTCTTCAGAACCGTATTTGTAGATGGGATACATTACTAACGAACTCTGAACCGATGCCGTTGAACGAATTCCGCTATCGCCGCGTTCAATTTCTTGCATTATCAAACCGTAAGTAATTTGGTCCATTCCGCCACCGCCGTATTCAACGGGGATGTAAGGGCCGAATGCACCAATTTCGCCCAATCCTTTTATTAAATGTTTTGGGAAAACGGCTCTTTGTGCGTGATCTTCAATGATAGGAGTAACTTCTTTTTTAACCCAAGCGCGAACGGTATCGCGGATTAAAATCTGTTCTTCTGTTAGCAGATCGTCTATCTGATAATAATCGTGTCCTTGAAACCGGTCTTTGCTCATGGAATGTTTAAATTTTTTGCGGTGCGAAAATAGTGATAATTCAGATAACTCAATTGGGGCCGTTTTGTTGAGAACAATCAATTTTTTTGAGTTGTTCTCTCTAAGCTCTTTTATTGTGACACGGTGTGAGCATTGATTATTGCCTAAATATCAGGGAGTTTGGATCTGTTTATGAATTAGAATAAGTTTTTAGCCCTTACATTTAACGAAACGCTGTTGTTTTGTGTGTTTTCCACCTTCATAGATACTTAACAAGTAGACCGATGGCGCCAAATTGCTTATGTCAATTCTACTTGACATGTTTGGGTTGGTAATATTTCCAGAAGCAACTATTCTTCCCGTTAAATCGGCAACTTGGTATGTAAACGATTTTCCAAAAGTCGAGATTTCGTTTTTAATAAAAAGCTGTGAATTAGCAGGATTAGGAAAAATTGTCCAGTTGCTAGAATATGCAAAATCATCAATGCCCACATCATCTATTTCTTCGAAATAGGCATTAAAGGCAATCGGGTTACTTGAAAGTGTATCTAAAAAATAAGCGTTTAAAGTATCTGTTATTAATGGATTGTTTCCCCAATGCAAGAAATTATATCCAGGATTTGCTACGGCCTGAATTTTAATTGGAATCCCATTGAAATAGACTCCTTCCCAAGGATATTCATCAGGTGTGACAGTACTAATATTTATTTTTCCAGCACCTTCAGGAAATACATTTAAAGTTAAATCCACTTGATTTGGCAAATTGAAATGATTTTGAATGTTATCACGAACAATACCCGAACGCTGTGAAAGCTGATCTTGCAATATTAAGTGGTTGTTATAAAAATCATTCATTTGTTGATTAATGTTATTCGGGTCGCCCCATCGCGCATATTCATTTGGCATTTCTACTACAAATGAATTAAAGAAGTCGTTTTCTAAAGCAAGCAATCTCTCGAGCCGATATGTTGTATTCATATTATCAGCAAAACGATTAATGAAATAATCGTGGAAGCGCCTGTTTTGAATACTTTTTAAGAAAACGTTTATAAATGGATTGTTTGGATCTTGATTTAAAAGGTATTCAATATGATCAAAATTGCAGTCTACAAAACCCGTTGGGGCAAGACACCCTTCCAAATCAATTGCACAAAAGCGATATCTATTATTGGTTGAATCTGATTTGTAAATCTTTATATTATTTTGAGGCCAATCTATATTTCCCATCCAACTCTCTGCAATAACATAATCGGTATAGTAAGTCATGTCGAACAATTCATCAGCTAAGTCCCAGAAATTAGCGTTTTCTGTATCTAGTGCGTTGAATTGCGCAGCGGCATTATAGAAGGTGTCAACGGAACCTTGAACAGCCCTCAAAACACTCCCGTACCAATAACTTAAGGACAGGATGTCGGTTTCGTCTTTATCTCCGCCATCGAGAAGATTAAAATATTCGGAGTCAAATTTTTCTCTCAATTCGTACAAACCAAAATACCCCCCATTTATATAAACGGTTACTGGCCTCATGGCGGAGAAATAGTTATTGGTTTCTTCAGACATTGCCATAGTAGTAAATCCATCTTTGTAAGGCTGCGCCAAATATGAATTACTTCCGTTTCTCAGATAAAAATTACTGTATTTAGTACGATTGGGCCTGTTGGGAATTACTAAATGATTGATAGGCCCTTCACCCAAAATACTATTATCTAGCTCTAATCTAAAAGAATGTTGAGGATGAGAGCGACTACCGCCAGCACCCCCATCTATTTGCATACCTGAGTTTTGCGAAAACACGAGACTATTGTCTGTGTCAAAATAATCTACGTGCGCGGCTTTTTGCCAATCTTGCTGCCAATTATCAAAAATACCAGTGGGGCCATATAAATTTGAATTATCTGTCGTGATAGAAATAATTGGTGTAACATGGTCAATTCCAATTAAATAAGACGCAGTAGTAATAGAACTGGGAAGCTTATTCGGAGCGAAAATTCTTGCCTTTAATGTTGTTGATTGGAAAATGAAAATTGGAGCGCCTGTAAATAATTCGGAGTCTTGTGTAGGGTCACTTCCGTCACGTGTAAATCGCACCTCAGATTGCACAGATGGAGGATTAAAATCTCCAATGTTAATGTTTAATGGCGTTTGATAAATTCCAGATAACATGCTAAAAACAGGCGGAATAGTGGCTGAGCCATAACCTATTGAAGAGTTATTACTTGCGCCAGGAGTGGGCTGTGTAAAATAAACCCTGTTTGCAGAACCATCATTTAACAAACCCACACTCACATCTAACATATCAACATCTACATCTAAGGTGCTTAACAAAGAACCAGAAGGAGAAAACAAATAGATGTTTTCTCCACCGTTTGATATTTTGAAATTTGTGTGAAAACGATAAGGTGGTTCCACAACATCAAAAACTTCTGAGACCTGTATTTCGTCAGTTAACTTAAAGTTGAAATCTATATACGTGTAAACGGTATTGGAAAGCGAATCAGCAACATCAAACGATAAGGAATTGATATTGCCCGGAAGAAGACCAGCACTAATTAATTCAGAGGCGGGAATAATCATTTGGTTTTTTGCACCCCACCACCAGTTTCCATAGGGAGCCGGGAATTCTGTATTTCCATTTTGCGCAGTCCCTGTTCCAATAATTACATCGTTAAGTTTCAGATTGGGTCTTCTATTGGCCGTATAACCCGTGCCGAATGAGCACGCAACGGCACTTCCATCTTGAAAGTTAAAAACGGTAGAAGGGTAATCGGTGTCTGTTTGATTAAATACAGAGTTCGATGTATAACCTGTGTTAGAATAAGAGCAAACGTTTATTAAAATACTGGATGTGCCATCCCAATAAAAAGGATTTGTAAATTGATGTGTATTCCAACCAAATATTGGATTGTAGTCTACAACAGAAACAACTTGTTCAAAGTCTGGATTATTTATTGGAAATCTATTTTTATCGCTGCAAAAAACAGTAATAAACTCTCCCGCACCAATAGTATATGGCAAAAATCGCCATTTGCCCGTTTCGTCTATATCATCGCTTAAAGCATAATTTTCTAAATTAACAGGACTGCTCCCTGCATTGTATAGCTCTATCCAATCGCCGTATTCCAAATCTTCGTCGGCTATGGTTGAATTATTTTTATTAGAGCCTTCGTTTATTAAAATTTGAGAATTTAAGATGTGACCGAAAAAGAAACTAATTATTGCAACGATACAAATCTTTTTTCCTCGCATTTTTGGGTTTATAAATAGAGTAATTAAATTTAAAATCGATTGAACTATCTTAAGTATCAACACAGAAAGTCGACAAAAATAATCCATTTAAGCTTAATTGGCAATAATTTTACTGTTAAAATTTATCATAGGGCCATTAATTCGTTGGTTCGGATCCTTTTGGGGTAGAAGCGAAAATTTCTACCAAAGGATTTTCTCTCCCACCTAAAAAAGTTTGGAACGGAGAAATTGTTGAGTCATTTTCTATAAACCGGTAAATTCTTCCATGTCCTTTTGATGTAATCCTTGGGTTATAGAGTTGGGATTCTAAAAAGAGCCGTCTTCGTTAATTTCTCAGGGTGTATTTTCTTAATCCAAACATCAATATCTTCGCATCCATAAATCATATAAAATGTACGGAACATACCAACAATTTCTTCAAAACGAGTTAAATGCCATTGAAGAAGCCGGTCTTTATAAACGCGAACGCATCATCTTAAATCCGCAGGGCGCCGAAATTAAAGTGAGTTCGGGTCAAGAAGTCCTGAACTTTTGTGCGAACAATTACCTCGGACTTTCATCTCATCCGGCAGTAGTAAAAGCAGCCCACGAAACACTCGATTCCCATGGATTTGGAATGAGTAGCGTGCGTTTTATTTGTGGAACGCAAGACATTCACAAAGAACTGGAAAGAAAGTTGTCCGAATTTTTAGGCACCGAAGACACAATTTTATACGCTGCGGCTTTCGATGCAAATGGAGGAGTTTTTGAGCCGCTTTTTGGTGCGGAGGATGCAATCATTTCGGATTCTTTAAATCATGCTTCTATTATTGATGGAGTTCGTTTGTGTAAAGCTGTTCGCTATCGCTACAACAATAACGACATGGCTGACTTGGAGGCGCGACTTATTGAATCTCAAGCACAACGTTTCCGAATTATTGTAACGGATGGAGTTTTTTCCATGGATGGTTACATTGCTCAATTGGATAAAATTGTGGAATTAGCAGAAAAATACAATGCACTTATTATGGTTGATGATTGCCATAGTTCGGGGTTTTTGGGTAAAACAGGAAGAGGAACAGCAGAACATTGCGGCGTGTTTGGAAAGATTGATATTATTACCGGAACACTTGGAAAAGCACTTGGAGGCGCAATGGGCGGATTTACTTCGGGGAAGAAAGAAATTATCGATCTTCTACGTCAACGCTCACGTCCTTATTTGTTTTCAAATTCTCTTGCTCCCTCAATTGTTGGAGCGAGTATAGCTGTTTTGGATCTATTGAG
>JBIPLZ010000127.1:0-6309 GCA_044369395.1 Flavobacteriales bacterium
AAGCGAGGACCAAAGCCGGGTTCGAAGTATAATAAATCAGCGGTTAAAAAAACACGTGTTTCTAAAGCATCCAAAGTAAAATTGGCTGATACCGGTGATACTAAATTGGTTTCTCTTAAATCATCTGAGGCAAATTTAACTGCTCCAGTTTCTCCTAAAAAACGCGGACCGAAGCCGGGATCGAAGTACAAAAAAACAGCGGCCCCAAAAACACGAGTTACTAAACCTTCCAAGGCGAATTTGGTTAAAACGGCAGATAAAAAATCGGTTTCAGTAGAAGCATCTTCTTCAAATTTAATTACTGCAACTGCTCCTAAAAAACGCGGACCAAAACCGGGTGCCAAGTATACCAAAGGTTCTGTTGAAACAAATTCAACGATAGAATCAAAAACGAATTTACCGGTTGTTAAAAATAAAAAGTCAGTTTCTGGAAAATCTAAACGTACAAATACTCCGAAGTCAACCAAGAAAGTAATTTCTGTTAAATCTTCGGAAACTATTTCTGATGTTGTTGATTCAAAACCAACATCAATAAATAATGAAATAGAAGCGCTTAAATTATCTGTTGCTAAGCTCAATAAACCCCAAGCAGTAAAAGTTAAGAAAGTTGCAAAAGCTGTTGTGGTTAAACCAACGAAAACAAATGCAGTTAAAGTTAATAATTCTGCAAAGAAATCGCCGGTTGTTAAAGTTAAAGCCCCTACGAATGTAGTTGCTAAGGTTGAAGCAAAAGAGCCGCAAGCTTAACATAATAATCTTATTATTTAAACGGCAGTTTCTTGAATTTAGAGACTGCCGTTTTTTTTATTCACCATTGTTGTTTATTAATTCAATCAAAACAGCTTTGCAGATCCACTCTTACTGCTGTACTTTAGCAGCATGAACTTTCACATCGAACCAGCTCGACCCTCAGATATTCCTGAAGTTCTTTCTCTTATAAAGCAACTTGCTTTGTATGAAAAAGCGCCCAATGAAGTTACAGTTACCCATGAAATCCTTCTTCGAGATGGCTTTGGAGAACATAAAATCTTTGATTGTTTTATTGCTCGTTCAGACGAAAATGCCATAATCGGAATGGCGCTATATTATACCAAATACTCCACTTGGAAAGGGCGTTGTATTTACTTAGAAGATATTATTGTTGATCAAGATTTTCGTGGTATTGGAATCGGTAAAGAATTGTTTCGTTCTGTATATCATGTGGCCCGAACCAGCCAAGCTGGGCGGCTCGAATGGCAAGTCTTAGATTGGAATGAACCTGCAATAGGCTTTTATAAGCGATTTAAAGCTCATTTTGATTCAGAATGGATTAATTGCAAGTTCACTTATGAACAAATGCAACACATTAGCCCTGAGCAATTATGAAGGTGTTTAAATTTGGTGGAGCTTCGATTGTTGATGCTCAAGGCGTTCGAAATGTTGCAGAAATTATCAAGCGTAATGCTACAGAATCGATGTGTATCGTTATTTCGGCAATGGGTAAAACCACCAACGCATTGGAAGAAATTGTTCATGCATACTTTAATAAAACAGGTAAAGCTCCTGAGCTATTAGAAACACTTAAACAAAAACATCTCGAATTATTGCGTCAATTATTTCCAAACGAACGCAATCAAGTTGAAGATGACATTGAGGATATATTTGCTGAACTTTATTGGGCAATCGAGGAAACTCAAATTAAATCGTTCGATTACGAATATGATCAAATTGTTTCTCAGGGCGAATTTATTTCCACGCGGATTGTTTCGGCGTATTTAAATGCATCGCACGTAAATACACATTGGCTCGATGCACGTGATATAATTCGTACTGATAACACATATCGAGAAGGACAAGTTGATTGGTTGTTTACTCAGAAAGCGGTAGATAATTTAATTGCGAATGAATTAAGTTCTATGTCGCCTCAATTTTTCCTTACTCAAGGATTTATAGGAGGGACATCCGAAAATTACACTACAACATTAGGAAGAGAAGGATCCGATTATACGGCTGCAATTTTGGCTTATTGTCTAAATGCAAATGATGTAACTATTTGGAAAGATGTTCCTGGTGTATTGAATGCTGATCCTCGCCATTTTCCTCAAGCGCAATTACTTCCAGCATTGTCGTATTATGATGCAATTGAATTAGCTTATTATGGTGCTACAGTTATTCATCCGAAAACAATTAAACCCTTGCAAAACAAAAACATACCTTTGTTTGTAAAGTCATTCGTGAATCCGGATGCTCCTGGTACGTGTATCAAAGAAGATGAATTAAGACAAGAAATTCCAACCTATATTTTCAAAAAACAACAAATTCTCATTTCGGTTTCACCACGCGATTTTTCATTTATTTTGGAAGAAAATCTCCGCGATTTATTTGAACTTTTTTCGCAGAACAGAGCGCATGTTAACCTCATGCAAAATTCAGCATTGAGTTTTTCTGTATGTGTTAGCATTGATCAAACACGTTTGTTTTCCCTCATTCAAGAACTTGATAAAAGATACAAAGTGAAATACAATGAACATTGCGAACTAATTACCATTCGTAATTATTCGGATGATTTAGCCAATCAATTAATTGGCAATCGCCCCGTTTTGTTGGAACAAAAAAGCAGGCATACACTTCAAGTAGTGCTAAAAGAAATTCAGAACATCTAATTCAAATTATTATGTCGAAAGGTTATTTCATTTTCAATGCACTTATCATTAATGAGGATAAGCGTTTTATTGGATGTTTGAAAACAAGTGGGGAGTTTATTGAAGAGTTGTATGAAGGTGCAAAAAAGGATGATGAAGATTTAATGGGTTATACAATTATCGATGCCAAAGGATTCTATTTAATTCCAGGCGCAATCGATGATCAGGTACATTTTAGAGAACCAGGTTTAACGTGGAAAGGAGATTTGTATACCGAACCCAAAGCTGCTGTGGCTGGCGGTGTAACAAGTTTTATGGAAATGCCCAATACGGTTCCAGGCGCTGTTACACTCGATTTATTGGAAGATAAATACAGCATTGCATCTGAGAAATCATTGGCGAATTACAGTTTCTTTATGGGAACTTCCAATTCAAATTTGGAACAGTTGCTTTCAATTAATCCAGCGAATGTTTGTGGTGTTAAAATATTTATGGGTTCGAGCACCGGCGACATGTTGGTTGATAATTCAGAAACACTTCAGTCCATTTTCAAGGAAGTGAAAATGCTCATTGCCTTGCATTGTGAAGACGATAATTTAATTAAAGAAAATCTTATTCAAGCCCGTGCAAAGTTTGGCGAAAATATTCCGTTTACTCAACATGCAATTATTCGTTCTGAAGAAGCGTGTTATCGATCATCTTCTAAAGCAATTGAACTCGCTACTCGTTACAATACACGCCTGCATATCTTACATATTTCCACTGCAAGAGAACTCGAATTATTTCGCAACGATATTCCTTCTACCCAAAAACAAATTACCTCTGAGGCTTGTGTGCATCACCTGTGGTTTACTGATGAAGATTATGCATCCAAAGGTTCATTTATCAAATGGAATCCAGCAATTAAATCCATGCGCGATCGAGATGCAATTCGGGAAGCGGTCAAATCTGGGAAAATTGATGTGCTTGCTACCGATCATGCACCGCATTCGTTTGAAGAAAAAAAACAATCCTACTTACTTTGTCCATCGGGTGGACCGCTTATTCAACATGCGCTTCCTGCACTCTTCGAATTATGTAATCAAGGCGTTTTTACTCCGGAATTGATTGTTCGGAAATATGCGCATGCAGTTGCCGATTTATTTCAAATTAAACAACGTGGCTATTTAAGAAAAGGATATTATGCCGATATTGTTTTAATAAATCCCAATAAACCAACTGTGGTTACTGAAGAATCACTCTTGTACAAATGCAAATGGTCGCCTTTTACAGGGGAAACATTTAACTCATCGGTTTCGCGTACTTTTGTAAACGGAAATCTCGTGTATGATGAAGGGGTTTTTGATGAATCAACTAAAGGAATGCGTTTGCAATTTGAAAGATGAATAGACTAATTGGATTGATTATTTGTATTGCCTTTTTATCGTGCAATTCGCAGGATAAAATTTCTGAAGGAATTTTGCCCGATAGTACGATGAAATCTATTTTGATTGATATCAGTATTGTTGATGCATCGTATAATGTAAGTGCTTCTTCGCCTCAAGCTCCTAAGTTTAAAGCAGAGTTGTTTTATGAACAGGTAATGAAAGATCACCATACAACTAGAGCGGAATTCAATAGAAGTATGGCATATTATTCTCAGAATACAAAGAAACTGCAAAAGATATACGAGGATGCATTAATCGATTTAACGAAACGTCAAATAGAATCCAATCGAAAGTAACTTAATTAACCTCAATTTTTGACGTACTATTTCCGTGACAAGAATTGCACGATCCATTCGTTATTGAAGAATTCATAAATGTTGTATCAGTATTATATATTACTGCCGGAAATAAGCCATTGCTAAATCCAATAATATCGGTGGTGTAAAAATTTCCCAATCTATCACCTTCAATTATTTTCATTAAAGTTCCCTGACCATTAGGTTCTGTGAACATTAAAACTGTTACATCTTCTGCAGTATTTCCTCCATCTTTGGTATATGCGGTCCCTGCAATATAAAACCAACCATCGCCGTCGCCACCTTTCTTATGGCAACTCATGCAATCTTTACCCATATTGTGACTTTCATCATCTCCGTATTTGCTATTGTTTTCGACCAATTGATCCGCATGGTTGCATGAATTAAAAACAACAAATGGAATGACGAACAATGTAACGAATTGAATGATTTTTTTTTTACCATGTTAATTCATTATTCGCCCAATTAACAATTCAATTGAAATTTCAATAGAAATGAAGCTACCCTTTGAAGCAAATAACCGGAATCTCGTTGTGATAAGCAACTCCTTTACTCTTGCTCGGATCCAAAATTTTATTCACCCAATTTCTTTTATGGGAAACCATGCATAATAAATCGGGTTTTGCATTTCGTCTGTATTTATCAATTCCCGTATAAAAATCATTATCGAATTTGGTTTTTACCAATTTATAAGTAATGTTTTCACGTTTATATTTCATACGTAATTCAATCAAGCTACTTTCTGGATTGAATTTTTTATAAGCTTCAGATGTTGGAAATGTTGGTTCAACATGAAATATCTCGATGCTTGCTCCAAGCATATCTGCCAAAGGAATTAATTTCTCCATTTCACTGGCAACATGACTTAAATCACTAGCATATCCAATATGTTTCAAGGGTTTGTTCCGGAATTTTTCCGGAATAATAATAACCGGGATTTTCGATAATTCAACAACTTTTGCAGCCACACTTCCAATTAAAATGCGTTTTATTCCGCTTGCTCCAGTACTTCCTAAAATAATCAAATCGGCTTTGTGTTTTTTGGCTGTTTCCAAAATGATTTCTACCGTTCCAACGCCAGGAATAATTTCAGTTGAAATTGATGTTTTATTTATTTTACTCGAGCTTGTATTTATTGCTCGATTTACAAACTTGTCTAATTCGGTCTTCATGAACCCAATTTGGTCAATAGGCGAAGGCACATAAAATCCTGTGAATGTGCTTTCAGGTGCAAGATCCAAAATGCTTGTTTGATGAATGACAATAATATTAAATGAATTTTTTACTGCAAGTTCAATGGCAAATCGCAATGCATTTAATGAGTTTTTGGAAAAATCGGTTGGGACGAGTATGGTTTTCATGGGAAATAATTTTCAATAAAATTACTTCGCCCCAAAATATTCAGCAATGATATTGCACATGCTAAAAACTGATTTTTGTCAGTTTATTTTAAAATAATTTTAATCCTAAAATTCAACATGAATTATAATTAATCCATGTCTCTTCTTGCCATATCACGCTGAATATCCTTGTCTTTAAGAGATTCACGTTTATCAAATAACTTTTTTCCTCTGGCAAGGGCAATTTCCAATTTTGCAAATCCACTTTCACTCAAAAACATTTGCAATGGAACAATTGTAAATCCTTTGTCTTTCATTTTGCCTCGAAGCTTCGAAAGTTCGGTTTTATTGAGTAATAATTTCCGGTCACGTTTGGGTTCATGATTGAATATATTCCCCATTTCGTATTCCTGAATATGCATGTTACGCACATACAATTCTTCTTTTACGAATGTGCAATATGCGTCAGCAATATTTGCCTTTCCTGCACGAATGGATTTAATTTCGGTACCAGTCAACATAATTCCGGCGGTTAATTGCATTAACAATTGATACTCGAAACTTGCTTTTCGGTTTTTAATATTGAGTTGTGTTACCTGCTTTG